>JBKPCD010000275.1:0-36048 GCA_046727175.1 Acidobacteriota bacterium
AGATCATCAAAAAGACGCGATATCATCAGTCTTGTCGTGGCCTACACACTTCTCCTTCGTGCGATCGTTCCCTTTCTGGCTCTGCTTGCCGTCGGCGCCGGTTCGCTGAGGCCGCCCCTCGCACCACACCAAAATGATCGCCGCATTGTCGCGATTGGTGACATTCACGGCGCTGCTGACGAATTCGCCGGCATCCTGCAGGCGGCGGGTCTCGTGGACGCGAACCAGCATTGGACTGGCGGCACCGCAATCTTCGTTCAGACCGGCGACTGCTTCGATCGCGGGCCCGGTGTCCGGCGCGTGCTGGATCTGTTGATGCGGCTCGAGGACGAGGCGCGGCGTGGCGGCGGCCGCATCGAAGTCCTTCTCGGGAATCACGAGGTGATGAACCTCCTGCGCGAGTTCCGTGATGTTTCGCCTGAGTCGTTCGCGAGCTTCGCCGATCAGAAGTCCGAGGAGCGGCGCAAGAAGGCGTTCGAGGAGTACGCGGGCGTCGCGAAGCGCGCCGGCGCCGACGCGGGCGCCGCACGCGATGAGTGGATGAAGGCTCACCCGCCGGGATTCCTGGAATATGTCGAGGCGCTCGGTCCAAAGGGCCAGTACGGCCAATGGCTTCGTGCGCACAAAACGGTCCTCAAACTTGACGACACAATCCTCATGCATGCAGGCTTGTCGCCCGACACCCAGGGAACGCTCGACGATGTGAACCGCAGCGTAGAAAAGGCGCTGCAGACATGGGACACGACGAGCGAGGCGATGACGCGTGATGGCCTGATTCGTCCGTTCTTCACGCTCAAGGAAACCGTGGAAGCCGCGGTTGCCGAGCTGCAGCGTGTCTCGAACGCGATGAAGGCAGGAGAATCGCCGGGCGAGAACGTCACGCGCGAGTACGTGACGCGGCTCGACGAGCTCACGAAGATCACCACATCACCCCTGCTCGCCGGTGAAGGGCCGTTGTGGTATCGAGGTCTCGCACAGGAGACCTCGCCCGAAGCTGAAGAGCGGGTGAGCGCCCTTCTCGGCCGACTCGGTGCGAGGCGGTTCGTGATCGGCCATACTCCGAGATTACCCGGGAGGATCACGCCGCGTCTCGGAGGGCGAGTCTTCGGGATCGACACCGGAATGCTGAGCAGTTTCTTCAAAGGTGGTCGCGCGTCGGCGCTTGAAATTCAGGGCGAACGGATCACCGCTATCTACACAACCGAACGCGAAGTGCTTTCACCAGCGGAGCCGCGCTGACGCGTCACGCCGGGGTTCGGGAAGTTGTCAGCTAGTGTCCTCTCTAACTTCTAGCTTCTAGCTTGTGTCACCGTCAGTTTCCCGGATCGTCGGCAGACGGTCCGTAGACGGCTGGCACCTTCGCACCCATTGGTCTGAGGTAGGCTGTGAGCTGTCCGCGGTGGTGAATCGCGTCGAACAAGATGAACCAGAGGAACTCGCCCGCCGCCTGTTCGAGCACGACCTTCCCGTCAACGTAGAACTGCGCCGCTTTGTTCCACGCCGCATCATCCATTTTCGTCACGCAGTTGCCGAGCTCGGTGTAACTGCGCTCGAACGTCGCGATCATCTCGGCAGGGGACGGCGGCGTGATCGCCTTCCACTCGGCCCTGTAGTTCTGAACGACATCCATGCAGGCCTGGAACTCACCGGCGAGAGTCCACATCAGGTCACCGGCTGAAGGCGACCGCTCGTGCGGTTTGTAGTTGATGCGATCGTGGGGCAGGGCGTTCAGCACCTTCATGAAGGCGGGGAACTCAGCTTCGCGCCGCTTCAGGAAGAACTCGCGATCGTTCATCTCGACCCTCCGGGAATGAGCAGGCGGACGATCGCCCGCGACTGCGTTCATATTAGCGGCAGCCCTCGCGATTCGGGGACACCCAACCGGGACAGCCACCCGGGACACCCATCGGTGCCTGTCCCCGGTGCCTGTCCCGGTTGGATGTCCCGGTTGGATGTCCCGGTTGGATGTCCCTCTTGGACCCCTCTTGGATGGCTCCGGCTGACGTGTCTCCGGCTGACGGTGCCGGTCGACTGCAAGAATTCCGGGCGGCTTCGTTCTAAAGACTGAGAGGGGGCAGAACCAGGCGATGAGGCGGGATCCGCGTCTGTATCAGATCGGCATGCTGACGGGCCTGCTGATCTACGGGATGGGGGGGCTCGACTTCGAGATCGGCGGCCGGCAGGCGGCAGGGACGCTCGTGACTGCCCTCCTGACGCAGTACGCATGCACGCGGCTTTGGAGGCTGCCGGCCTTCGATCCGCGAAGCGCCCTGATCTCAGGGCTATCGCTCTGTCTGCTGCTCCGAACCAACTCCCTCATGCTCGCCTCGTTGACGGCCATCGTGACGATTGCGAGCAAGTTCGTCATCCGCGTCAACCGCAAGCATCTCTTCAACCCGACGAACTTCGGGATCGTCGCAATGATGCTGGTCACGGGACAAGTCTGGGTCTCGCCCGGCCAGTGGGGCAACGTGGCGTTCTTCGCGTTCCTCATGGCGTGCGTCGGCGGCCTCGTGGTGAATCGGGCGGCGCGCAGCGACGTCACCTATGCGTTCATCGCGTGTTACCTCGTGCTGGTCTTCGGCCGCTCGCTCTGGCTCGGCGAACCGATGACGATCCCCATTCATCGGCTGCAGAGCGGTGCGTTGCTGTTGTTCACGTTCTTCATGATCTCCGACCCGCGGACGACGCCCAACTCGCGAACGGGGCGCATCGTGTTCGCCGCGCTCGTGGCGTACGGCGCGTGGTACGTGCAGTTTCGGCTGTTTCGAACGAACGGTCTGCTGTGGTCGCTGGCCGCCTTTTCCGCGCTCTTGCCGGTGATCGACTGGCTGTTGCCGGGCACGCGTTACGACTGGTCGCGCCCGGACGTTGGACGTGTCTCAAAGAAAGAGGTCACCTATGAAGCGGTTCGTCCTCGCATTGATCATGGTCGCGGCGTCGGCGTGGTCTGGCCCGGCGCTGCTCGCCTTCTGCGGCTTTTACGTAGCTAAGGCCGACACGAAGCTTTTCAACAAGGCGTCACAGGTGGTCCTCGTGCGCGACGGTGATCGGACCGTCCTGACGATGTCGAACGACTTCAAGGGGGACCTGAAGGAGTTCGCGGTCGTCGTGCCGGTGCCCACGGTGCTGCAGAAGGATCAGATCCACGTCGGAGACAAGGCACTCGTGGATCATCTCGATGCGTACTCGGCGCCGCGGCTCGTCGAGTATTTCGACGAGAACCCGTGTCGACCGCGGATCTATGAAATGGCCGCGCGGAGCGCGCCCGGCGTTGCCGGAGGTCAACTGCAGGACAGTTCGGAGCGAGCAAAGAGCCTCGGGGTCACTATCGAGGCGCAATACACCGTCGGTGAGTACGACATCCTGATCCTCTCGGCACAGCAAAGTACTGGCCTCGAGACGTGGCTCAAGGAGAACGGCTACCGCATTCCGTCCGGCGCATCGAGCGTCCTCAACAGCTATCTCAAACAGAACATGAAGTTTTTCGTCGCCAGGGTAAACCTCAAAGAACAGGCGAAGCTCGGATTCTCGATGCTGAGGCCAATCCAGGTGGCGTACGAGTCGCCGAAGTTCATGCTGCCGATTCGCCTCGGGATGGTGAACGCCGATGGTCCGCAGGAGCTCTTCATCTACGCGCTGACCCGCAAGGGACGCGTCGAGACGACGAACTACCGAACCGTCAAGCTCCCTACCGGCGCGGAGATCCCGCAGTACGTGAAAGACCGGTTCGCTGACTTCTACAAGGCGATGTTCTCGCAGCAGGTGAAGAAAGAGAACATGAGCACGGTCTTCACGGAATACGCGTGGGACATGGGCTGGTGCGATCCCTGTGCCGCGGATCCGCTGTCCTCGGAGGAGCTGCGCAATCTCGGCGTGTTCTGGCTCGCTGAATCACCGCAACCGGTGCCGCTCGGGCAGACGAGGCCGCCGTTCCCGATCCGCCCGCGGCCGCAGGACGTCTTCGTGACGCGCCTGCACGTCCGCTATGACAACGCGCATTTCCCGGAGGACCTTGTCTTCCAGGAGACGGCCGACCGCGCGAATTTTCAGGGACGATACGTGCTGCGGCACGAGTGGAAAGGCGATGATTCGTGCGAGGCGGTGGTCCGCTATCGTGCCGAGCTGCCGCAGCGCCGCGACCGCGAGGCCCAGACTCTCGCGTCGTTGACCGGGTGGGACATCAACGAGATTCGCAAAAACATTGGGACCACAGGTCCGGCGCCGCAGCCGGCGAATTGGTGGCAACGGATTTGGAAGTGAAAAACACGTCAAGGGAAAGGGAAAGGCAAAACGGAGAATTTGCCTTGTCCCTTGTCCCTTGTCCCTTTAGGGAAGCACCAACACGATCGTCACCGTGGCGTTGTCGTCGTCGCCAACGAACGACACCTTCATATGCTCGTCGATCGATCGGGCGGCTTCGACGATCCGCTTCTCCGATTCTTCGGTGATGACGTCACCGACCTTGACACCCGCACGCGCGAGCACGCTTTCGATCACCGCTTGCGGGACCCGCTCGCTTCTGACTTGAGCGAGCTTGTGAGGCCCGCTGAAAACCGACTCCTCCCTCTCGACCACACGGATGCGGCCCTTCACCGCCATTTCATTCATCAAGCGAGCTTTCGCCAGACGCTCCTCAGCCTCGCGGTATTTGGCATTCAGCTCCGCCCGCTGCTGCTCGGTGATGTTGGGGTCCTCGAGGGCTTTGGTCAGTTCCTCCAGTTGCCGCTCGGCTCGCTGCGCCTGGTGCTCGCCGTCATGCCGGACCACGAAATCCCGCGCCCCACCGAGTTTGTCGAACATCACGGCAGCGCGCTTGAGCTCCACGACCTCGCCATCGAGCCTTTCCTTCATTCCGCGATTCTCTGCGCTGTCGGCCGGCACGCGGAATCGGAGGGCCGCCTGCGTTGACGTCGACCTGAGGGCCGCCGGCGAATAGTGCCACTGTAGAACCGACTCGAGCGCGGCTCGTCGAAGCTCGTCGGGTCCGGAGAGCACGCGGGCGTCAGAGACTTCGCCGCGTTCGTCAATCGTAAGATCGAGCAGTACGTCTCCTTCGACGTGCTGCTCGATTGCGCGCCGCGGGTACTCGGGCAGTGCGCCGTGGAGCAGATTCTCACCGCCTCTGATGATATGAACCGGCGCGTCGGTTTCCTGGACACGAGTCGTCTGGATCCCGGCGCCGGCCTGGAGTGGAAACGACCTGACGGCGGTGTCGGCGACGAAAAAGAGCGCGGCGGCGCTCACGGTCAGCGATGCGATCAAGCGTCGTGTAGTCATGGTGCTCTCCTGCAGAATCTGAGCGACGCGCTCTTTCAATAACCCCCGGCGGAAAAACAGCGGCGCTGGAACGAGCGTCAATGGCGATCGCGCGAGGGCTACGGCGAGCAGCGCTTCGACGTAGCTCTCGCGAGAGTCGGTGAGTTGGATGGCGGCTCGATCGACGACCTGTTCGCGGCTGAGCCTCACGCGCGCGAGCAGCCACCGAACGGCAGGGTGAAACCAGAAGACCGTACGAACGATCTCTTCGACGATTTCGTCGACCCAGTCACGTCGACGGACGTGCAGCAGTTCGTGATACGTGATTGCCTGCTGAAGGCGCGCGTCCATCCCCAGAACGTTCGGCGGCACGATGATCACCGGATGGAACAGTCCGAAGCTGACGGGACCGGTGACACGTTCGGAAACGTAGAGCGCGGCACGTGCCCCGACCCGCGCCTGCGCATCAGCGACCGCTCGCGGCAGCGGGACGAGCGGTGTGGCGTTGCGCCGCAGGCGGCGAAGGCTCAGCGCGCCAAGCGCCAGCCAGAGACCTCTGGCCGCGATGCCCGCCACGATGAGGATCAAAACGAGGCCATCGTTCCTCCATCCCGCGGATGGCATCGCGGCCTGCGCCGGCGCCGCCGTCTCGGGAGGAGTGGTCTTCTCGACAACCGTGACGACGGATGCTTCGAGCGGCGGCGGCGCAATCACTCGCCACTCCTGACATGCCGGAAGAACCAGGCACGCGAGGAGCAGCGATCGCCAATAGGTGAGCGTCACCTTCGGATCGCGAATGCGACTCACCCACGCGAGGATCGCACCGACGGCAATGAGGAGTGTCAGTTGCACGCTGAACGATCCGATGTCCTGCAGCCAAATCGATGTGGTCATCGCTTCTTCCCCATCATGCGGGTGATCTCGCGCAGATCGGCTTCGTTCAGCCGGTCGTCCTCGATGAGGTGCAGCAGGAGGGGCCTGCTCGACCCGTTGAAGACGCGATCGACGAACTCACGAACCATGGCTCGCACCACCTGCTGCTTGGGCCACGTCGGTCGATAGAGATACGCGCGGTCCTGCTGATTCGCTTTCAGGTAGCCCTTCTGCTCGAGTGTCTTCATCGTGGTCATCACCGTCGTGTAGGCGATCGGACGGCGCTTCCGCATGTCCTCGTACACGTCGCGGACGGTGACCGCAGACTCGTGGCCCCAGACCACCTTCATCATCTCGAGCTCGTTGGGGGTCAATGTCGACGATTTCGGTCTCATGCTACTATCTAACTAGTACTACTAAACCGATGTCAAGGGCAAAATCGCGACCGTCGGCTGGGATGAACAGAAGATCAGGAGATCAGGAGATAAGAGATTCGGTTTGCAGAACTCTCGCGAGCTCCTGATCTCCTGTAATTCCGATCGCCGAATCCCGAGTTTGGCCTCGAGAGTAGGCGATCAGCGGTGGTCATCGAGTACTATCTGGCGCGGGAACAGCCGGGCAGACGAAATGCGCCAATCTTGGTGGAGTACGCCGGCGCATCTTTTTTGACGTAGTCGCCGACATACCAGATCGTGCAGTCGTCGGCGGGATCGATGGCGCTCTGCGTGTAGTCCTGCCAGCGCATGATCGTCTGCACACCCTCGCCGTGGACGAGAGTGGCCTCACGGAGCGTGAGCGAGCCGGGAGGGTCGCCGGCGAGCCGCGCCGCGAATCGCTGGCCTGCGAAGTGGGATCCACCGCCGAACGAGTACCCGACACCGATGTTGCCGAATCGATCGATCGCCGGACTGGCCATCCACCGGAACAGACCGTCCGATATGTAGGTGCCCTGCTGATACAAGGTCACCTTGCGGTCCTTCCCGACCCGGAGCTCGTACCAGCGCACGCCTCCGCCGCCTGACGATGTGTTGACGGAGTGGACGCCAACAATCGACTCGCGATTCGCGACGCGGCGGTACACGAGGCGCGACATGATCTTGTCTCCCTGAGCATCGAGGCGGCGATCGGTGCCAGATTGGGGGACGCAGTTCGTGAGCTGCCCATCGCACAGATAGTGATACGGCGCGACGGCAATCTTCTCCGGCCCGGTGACCGTCGTGTTCGCCGGGTTCTTCCAGTCCACGTGGAACTGCCACACGTCGATGTTGGAGGCTTCGAGAACCTCGTCGAGTTGCGTCCCGCCTGCTGCGATCATGATGTTCGGCGCGCCCGAGGGTGGCAGACTCCTGCCGTCAAGATCTGCGTTGTTGAGGAAATTGACGTTCTCGACGATGACGCACTGCTCGGTGGCAGGCGCCCCCTTCAGCATCCTCGCGCGATCGACGACGCATGCGTGTTTCTGTGTCGCAATCGTGTCCGAGATTCGATTGTCACCGGTACTCGTCGGCACGTAATAGCCATCGGGCCAGATTGCCGGTCGCGGATAGTCGGGAAAGAGCGGACGCAGGAATTCGTACCGGTAGTACGGTCCGAACGGATCGGGGCCGACGCTCAACGCGTAACACATCGAGAACGGTCCTTGGGGCGCTTGCTGACCACGCTGACTGCGTCCGCGCTGACCGGGTTGTTCCGGCGGACCCGGTGGCGGCGCTGGCGGTTTGAAGAGTTCGACGGCACGACCGGGCTGACCGGCCACGCCCGGTGGGCTGACGTGTGCAGGATCGCCGCCTTTCCATTCACCCGGCTGATCGGGCCGCGGTGCGGCTCTTCCGAAGATCGGCATGACGATGAGCCATCGATCGGCGAGTTGGTCGTAGCGCACGACGGCATCGCCGTTGTTGCGCGCTTCGCACGTGCCGCCGAACCCCTTGAACACATTGTTCGTATTCACCGGTCCATACAGGACCTTGCCGGTCGTGTCGAACTGTTTGCCCTTCTTGCTGAAGATCGCCATCCGTGAGTTCACGATCTGCACGATGTGATTCGGACCGACCGCAAGCGTATTGTCCGACGGGTTGCGCAAGGTGGCGGTCCCCTGCGGCCCCTCGAAGCCCACGCCGAGCCCGTCGAAGCTGTCGACGAGCGTGGCCGGCGGCCTGGTACCTTGCGACGTCTGTTCGACAGCGGCTGCCCCGGAAGGCACGGTAATCTCCGGCGGCGTGAT
The DNA here is from genome assembly GCA_046727175.1 of Acidobacteriota bacterium. Lineage (GTDB taxonomy): Bacteria > Acidobacteriota > Vicinamibacteria > Vicinamibacterales > 2-12-FULL-66-21 > JBKPCD01. Next base: position 8,357 of record JBKPCD010000275.1, read on the forward strand.
GGGCGCGGCCGCAGGCGGCGCCTGCTCCTCTGCATCATCGAGATCGCGATCATCGGAACCCGGGGCGAGGCGTCCCGTCGGCAGCTGGCGCACGTTCGCCGCAAGCGGCGCCGACACGTCGATCGCGACGGGACGATGCACCGAGACTGCGTGCTCGTCCGGGCGCGCACGCGTCTCCCACCGCAGCGACACAACGACGAGCGCAACGAGAATCGAGAGTGTCGCGAGCCTGAGGACTCGCGCAGCGGACTTCATTGGGCACTCCATTGAAACGTAATCGAGAAAACAGGAGCCGGGACTCCGGGGGCGGGGCGCCGGGAACCGGGGGCCAGGGACCGGGGCTGGGGACCGGGGCTGGGGACCGGACCGGAGACCCTGGGGCCGGGGACCGGGGGCCCGGGGCCGGGGATCGGAACGGGAACCGTCCACTGAGATGTGAGTGTCATCATAGCGGGAGAGTGGCGCTATGACTCCATAACACTAACAGGATGCTGAAAAACGCATCCTGCATGGGAAATGGGAGATGGGAAATGGAAAACCTGGACATTTTGCCATCTCCCATTTGCCATTTCCCATCAGGCCGCCTTTTTACATCGGCCTGCTATTTTGATGGGACGCCGGTCAGGTGGTCTCGCGCTGGAGCTGTGCGAGAAGTCTCTCCACGAATTCCTGACGTTGCGCGAGCTCGTGACGAAGGTCGCGCGCCTCCGTCCGCGAAACCTCGATCCGCAAGGCGGGAAGATAATCCTGCAGGAGCGACCGAAGCAGATCCGTCTCCTCCGCCGTGAGTTCGAGCCGCATGTAAGTCTCCCCTAAGGTCCGAGCGACGCTGACTCACCCACCAACGATCACGCAGCGCTCACGACGTTCAGCTTCAGATTATAGGCTGCCATCGCCGGCAAGGAGATCTCGGTCAACGACATGCGAAAAAGCGTAGAATCGATCGAGGCTCCGTATGGGCTTCATTCGATCGACGGCGCTCGGACTGCACATGGTCCTAGCGGCATGCGGCCCACACGCGTCAGACTCCAGCTCAGCGGACCAGGGCTCGCAGCCGGAGCGCGCGCGGGCCCGCATGGTCGAGCAACAGCTCCGTGCTCGCGGCATCCACGACGAGAGCGTCTTGCGTGTCATGGGCCGCCTGCCGCGCGAGCTGTTCGTTCTTCCGGATCTCCGCCCGCAGGCCTACGACGACAATCCGCTTCCCATTGGCCACGAGCAGACCATTTCGCAACCGTACATCGTCGCCTACATGACCGAGGCGCTCAGGCCGACCGCAACACAGAAGGTCCTGGAGATTGGGACGGGATCGGGCTACCAGGCCGCGGTGCTCGCGTCGATCGTCCGCGAGGTCTACACGATTGAGATCATCGCGGAGCTCTCCGCCCGCGCTGAACGTACTTTCACGGAGCTGGGCATCCAGAACGTGCACGTGCGGGTCGGCGACGGATACGCGGGCTGGCCGCAGGCGCAGCCATTCGACGGCATCGTGGTGACAGCAGCCCCCGATCATGTGCCACAGCCGCTGGTCGATCAACTCGCGGTCGGCGGGCGCATGGTCATCCCGGTCGGCACAGGGATTCAGGAGCTGCTCGTCATCGAGAAGACACCGGGGGGCGTGCTGCGCAGGAGTGTGCTCGACGTGCGGTTCGTGCCGCTCGTGCGAAGGTGATCCGGCTGACTCATGAACGCTCGGAGGGCGCCGCAATCGCGTCGAGGATCATGATCTTCTGCCAGATCTTGCCGGAAAGGCCGACGGTCAGCGCCTGGATGCCATTCACCGCGTCGAGCACGACGGGATCGCTCAGCGACTGAACGTGCAGCGCGGCAAGTTTGCTCGTGATCGACAGGAGCTCCGAACAGTAGTCCAGATACCGGGTCAGATCGGTTCGCGTCATCGTGCGCGCCGGAGACGAGGGTGTTTTCGAAGCGGACCCGATGACGTGTTCGGGATCCTTCGTCAACTGATGCATGTCGATGATGTGGGCGATGCTGCGAAGCTCGTCCAGCGCGCGAAGCGCCGCGCGGCGCTTCAGGCGCGATTCGATCGTGATCAGAAAAAACACGCCGAGCCCGAGGAGAACGATCTCGTTGATTGCGGCGTCGAGACCCTGAAAGAAGTCGGCAACGCTCGAGGCGAGCGTCAGCCCGCGGACCGCCTGCACCAGGGTCCACAACGCGACGACAAAAATCAGCAGGAGGCCGGCGGCGATGCCTGCGCGGACCCGCCAATCCGATCGGCGAAGGTCGGCCGCCCGTCGCTCCGAGGCTTCCGACAATGCACACAGCTCGAGGCTGACGCGGCTCAGGCCCGAGTCGGGGAACCGCTCGCCGACCCGCTGGGCGAGCCGGCGCGCGGTTGCCGTGATTCGTTGCGGCTCAAGCTGACGGTACATACAGGATGGTCACGAGCCCAGTAGAATAGTGCTCTTGCCCCTGCCGGGCGCGCAAGACAACAAGAGACGGCGGGTAATGCTGTGTGACGGATGTACTCATGGATGACGACATCCGCCTGGAATATGCGGCACTGAGACGTGAGCATCAATCGCTCACCGAAGAGCACGAACGGCTGCGCCGCAACCCTCGTGATGTGGCCGCGCACCAGGAGCACCTGCAGCGGCTGCATCAACATACTGCACGACTGCACGCGTACACCGAGCGGCTGCGTTCCAAACACTGACGACGGAGCCACGGAGCTGGCGATCGACCGGTCCCAGCCGGCTCGTCGTTGACACTATTTAAATATTTAGCTAATGTGCTAATCATACAAGGGCAGGTAGAATGGCCGTGGCTCCGAATGCAGCGTTTCAGGCACTCGCCGACCAGACCCGCCGGGACATCCTGCGCGTGCTGCGGGGTGGTCCGCGGACGTCTGGCGAGATCGCGGCGCGATTCGCATCGAGTTGGCCGACCATCTCGCGCCATCTGGCGGTTCTCAGGCACGCCCGCCTCGTCCGCGCCCGGCGCGAAGGTCAGGAAATCCATTACGAGCTGAATACGTCAGTCTTCCAGGATCTGGTGCAGCACCTCATCGAGTGGGTCACGCCCGCGGGAGGTCGTCATGCGAAGCGTAAGGCATCTCGGCACAATCGCCGCCGGCTTCGTCGTGAGCATCGTGGCGGTCTCCAGGCTGCCGGAAGCGACGGTTGACGTCCTCGGCGCGCCGAGTGGGATGGTCATCGCGTTCCTCCTGCCTACAGCGGCGGCTGGCGTGTACGCGATTCTGGTCCGCCTGTGGGCGAGGGATCCGGTCAGGGATCGCAGCCAGGTCGTCGATCGGACCTTCGACGCCATCGTTTTTCGCGTCGTGCTCTTCATGGTTGCCCTGCACGTCTCGATCATCGGCGGTCTCACCAACCCGCGCCTCGCCCAACTCCTGCCTCGTATCGTCGGCGTGCTCCTGGGCGGCGTTCTGATTGCCGTCGGCAATCTCCTCCCGCGCGTCACGCCGAATCTCGTTATCGGTTTGCGGCCCTGGCATGGGTCATCTCGAACCGCGTGGCTGCGCATGCAACGTATTGCCGGCTACACCGTCGTGGGGCTTGGCGCCGTCATCGTGCTGTCGGCCGCGCTGCTGCCGACCGGCGCTGTCATGAGGAACGTCGTGTCGGGGGCCGGACTCGGTGCAGCTTGCGTGCTGCTCGCCTGCTCGCGCAAGGTGACGAATGCCTGACCTGAAACTGCTCTCCGAAAGGGAATCGACGTCGATCGACATCACGGGCTGGTGTCTGCGGATTGGTGTCGCAGGGTTTTTCGTCCTCGTGGGCCTTGAAAAGTTTCCGTCCGGCCCGGGCGCGCCGTGGGTCGCGCTCTTCGATCGCATCGGACTGGGTCAGTGGTTCCGGGTTTTCACCGGCGTCGTGGAAGTCGCGGGCGGGCTGCTGTTTGCCTCGCCACGAACGACTCGCGTCGGCGCGGCTCTCCTGGCGTGCGCGATGGTCGCGGCCATTCTGGTGCACGTGTTCGTCTTCAAACGACCGGGGAACGCTGTAATTCCCGCAGCAGCACTTGCCGCAGTCCTCATCGTCGGGTTTCGAAGGCGGGAGTGATTCGCTTGGCCTTGTCGGCCGGGCGGGCACCTGTGACCTTAGAAAGTACGGCCTCCAGCATAGGCGTCATGCAGCGCAGTTGCCGCATGCGGATGACGAAGTTCCATGCGGCCTCGAACTTCTTCCAGCCGGCCGAGTACGCGAAGTGCTTGAGCTGATGCTTGCGCGACCGGTGCGATAGCGAGGCGCGCGCGATCGATCGCCATCGATAGAATTCGCGGTAGGCCCAGTCGTAGCCGGCCTTCAGCCGATCCGGCGCGAGCCGCGCAGGCCGATAGACGACGTGTCGCGTGTCATAGAGATCCCAGTTGCGGCTGACGATTCGGCCCTCGCGATCCAGCTGCGCATGCAGGCGCGTGCCGGGATAGGGCGTCTGGATGTGAAAGGTCGCTGTCGTGATCCCGTGCTCGATGGCCCATTCCACCGTTCGCGGAAACACGTTCTCATCGTCGTCGTCCATCCCGAACACGAAGCTGCCGTTGATCATGATGCCCAGGTCGTGAAGCCGTCGGGTCACTTCCTCGTAGTCACGCCCGAGATTCTGGCGCTTGTTGCTGTGCAGCAGATTCGCCGGAGTCAGGGTTTCGAATCCGACGAACAGGCTCCGCAGACCTGCTTCGGCCGCCCGCTCGATGAGATCGTCGCGCAGTATCGAATCCACCGTTGCTGCGCCCTGAAACAACCGGCCCATGCCCCGCATCCCGGCGAAGAGCGCGCGGCCGAAGCGGCGATCGCCGAGCAGGTGATCGTCGAGGAAGTACAGATGGCGGCCCGGCAGTCTGGCAATCTCCGCCAGCGCAGCGTCGACACGCTGCGTGTAAAACGAGCGCCCGCCGGCGAAGAACGCGTCCTTGTAGCAGAAATCGCAGTGCATCGGGCATCCGCGAGTGACGACGATCGAGTTCGGAACGAGATAGAGGCGCCGCTTGATCAGATCGCGGCGGACGGCCGGAATCTGATCCAGCGTTCGGCCGGAGGTCGATTGATACATGCGGCACGGATGACCGCTGCGGAAGTCCTCGAGAAACTGCGGGAACGTCTGCTCACCCGGGCCGAGGAAGATGGCGTCCGCGTGATGGGCCGCCTCCTCCGGGAGGGCAGTCACGTGCAATCCACCGAGCGCGACGAAAGCACCCAGCGCGCGATACGCGTCGGCCAGCCGATACGCGCGATACGCGTTGGTGATGTAGACCTGAATGACGACGAGGTCCGGACGATCGTCGGTGGTCAGTGGCTCGACGTGCTCGTCGACGAGCACCGCCTCGTCGTCGGGCCGCAGGTACGCGGCAAGCGTCGCGAGGCCAAGCGGCGGGAAAAGCGAATACTTGATCGGCCGCCAGAAGGGACTTGTCGCCTCGGTCAATGCCGGAAGGATGAACTTGACGCGCAGGGGGTGCGAGAGGGCGGTTGCGGGCATGACTTTGCATTATAGAGTATTCTTTAATGCAATGCCATTCGTGATGTGACTGACGTCGTCAACATCCTGAATCCGCGAACGACCCTTCTCGCGCGTCGAACGCGCGGCGTCACGATCCTGCCGTGAACCGGCAACGGACGAGGAGCGCCTGAAACCGAGGATCGGCCCGGAACGCATCCCAGTTCGGGTCCACCGGGAGAAATATGAGGTGGACGTCCCGCTCGTCGTACGCCTGGTCGAGACTCTCGAACGCGGCGTCGCGTTCGCCGAGGCCGGCGTGCACGAACGCCATCGCGTACGGCGGAACGTACCGTTCGCGCGAAATCGTTTCCAGCGTTCGCAGCACCTCGCGCGCCTCACCGATTCGCCCCATCTTCGCGAGGAGATGACCCGTAAACGAGAGCGCCTTGCTGTTGTTGCCGGAGAGGCTTCCGGCGTCGGCAAACGCCTCGAGGGCGCGCTCGTTATCGCCGGTTTGCGCGTACACCTGACCGAGCTCAATGTAGCCGATCCAGAGCTGCGAATCGACGGCGATTGCGCGGCGCGCGTGCTCGACTGCGGCGGCAAAGTCGCGAGCCTGATACGCGACTTGTGCCGAGAGCGCATGCGTGAGGGGCGCGAACGGTTCGAGCTCTCGCGCGCGACGCATCGACACTTGCGCTTCCCCCTGCCGGCCTTGCTGCGAAAGCGCGTGTCCCAGGATCCGGTGCGCCGCCGCGTTGCTCGGATCGAGTGCGATCGCCCGCCGGAGCTCCGCCTCTGCAGCCTGCCAGTCCCAGTCCAACAGCCAGTTCACATATCCCGTGACGAAGTGCGCTTCTGCGAGTTCGGGGTTGGCGCGAATCGCCTGGGCTGCTGCTTCACGCGCCTTCGGCCACACGGCATGCGGCCGCGCATCGCTATTCATGGCACTTGCCGCGTACGTGAACGCCAGGCCCGACCAGGCGAGAGCGTAGTCCGGATCGAGCGCGATCGCTCGCTCGTAGTGCTGGATGGCGCGCGCGGTCGACTCCGGCGTTCGTCGGTTCTCGAGGTGTCGCGCCTTGAGATACAGGTCGTATGCGGCAGCGTTCCGGGTCTGTCGCGACGTCAATCGGTCCGAGGACAGCCGAAGCCGAATCTGCTCGGCGATGGCGGTGCTGAGCTCCTGCTGAAGCCCAAGAAGGCTCGTCGGCTCCCGCTCGAACGACTGGGTCCAGACGACCTCCTGATCCCGCACACGAATGAGCTTGGCGATCAGGCGCAACCGACCAGCCTCTCCGCCGAGCGCACCCTCGACCAGATAATCGACGCCGAGCTCCTGCCCAATCTCGCCGACCGTCTTCGTCGTCCCCTTGTAGCGCAGCGTGTGGCCTTTGACGCTGAGCCGCAGCTGATCGATCTGCGCGAGCGAGGCGCTCGTTTCCTCGGTCAGCCCGCCGACGACATATTCGCGCTCGGGATCGCCCGTCAGGTTGTCGAAAGGCAACACGGCCAGATTGATACGGGATCCTGTCGAGCCGCCGCCGAGCCGTGTCCATGCGAACAGACCCGTCAGCACCACAACGCTGAATACGGCAGCCACGACGCGCATCCGATTCGATGAGGCAACGAGTACCGTCCCAGGCGCATTCGATGCGAGCGGGACGGGCGGTGGTGTCGATTCACCGGCGCGTTTCAATTCGCCGGACGGCGTGGCCGATCGGCCGGTCGCGACCTCGCCCGAGTCCGCATGCCCGGGCTCGCCGGCGGTAGCGGGTGCCGCCGAGCGGACTGAGGTTGGGACGACCTCAACGGCTGCGACGAAGCGATACCCCTTCCCGGACACCGTCTCTACGAACACCGGCCGTTCTCGTGAGTCGCGCAGCGCCTGCCGAATCTTCCGAACGGCGGTGTGGATGCCGGTTTCGACATCGACGAATACGTCCTTGCCCCACAATCGATCGGCGATCTCGGCGTGACTGACGAGAGCACCTCGCCGCTCGACGAGCAGCGTCAAGACGTCCATGGGCTGGCGCTCCAGTCGAACCGGTCGCCCGTTGCGGCGCAACTCGTAGGCGGCTACATCGAGGTCGAATTCGGCGAACCGGAACGTCTCACGCGAATCGGGCAACAGCATTGTCAGGACGACACTTACAATGCCATAACGCCGCAGTGCTCTGCTAGTTACAGGTCCTGAAAAGATCCAGAACTTCTCCAGACGGGCTCCATGGTCGCGCGGGTTGCGATCCCCGAATATGCGCGAGTGCTGGAGGCAGATCCGGCGTCACGATGACCCGGTGTGGCTGCCCCGGCAGGAGGATCACCATGGACTGGAGAACATCGAACGGGCTCACGTGGAGTGGATTGGCTGCTGCGCTCGGCCTAGCGGCTGTGCTGTTGACGACATCTGGCGGTTCGGCGCGCGCGCAGTCGAGTGCATCTGGTTCGGAGAACGGGCTGGTCGGGACGTGGGTCGCCCACGTAACGCTTCGCGACTGTGCGAGTCACGCGCCGCTCGGCACGTTCCCCTCCCTAATCACGTTCCATCGCGGGGGGACGTTTAGCGATGCCCCCGGCAGCCTGGCCTACGCGATCGGACAGCGCAGCCCGGGCCTGGGCATATGGACTCACGCGGGTGGGCACACGTACGAGCAGAAGATCATTGCGCTGATTCTGTTCGACACGGCACCGAACCTCCCCGGAACCCCTGGATTCAATCCGAATCTGCCCTTCTCGCCCGGGTTCTTCGCCGGTTGGCAGACCGTCACGCACACAGTCGTGCAAACCGACGACAACCATCTCGAGTCGTCCGGGACCAACGCCTTTTACAAGTCCGACGGCACGTTGTACAGAACCGGGTGCTCGACCGCGACAGGGGAACGGTTCCAGTAGCGACTGGACTTCACTTGTATTGGCTGTGGGGCGGGGCTGAAGCCCCGCCCGTACATGCCGAATCGCAAGGCCGAAGCGCGCTCAAGGGAGCGGCTGGCCCTCTCGCGGCCCGGCGGCGCGCTTCATCACGAGGACGACGCTGAGCAGCACCAGGATGCCGCCGACGGCGACTCGCGGCGTGAGACGCTCACCGAGCACCAGCGCCCCTAGCAAAACCGCGAGCAACGGCTCGAGGACCGACGTCAGCAGCATTCGCGTGGCGCCGATTCGCTTCATCAGCCAATAATTCAGCCAGAACGCCAAAAGCGATCCGGCAAGAGCGAGATACACAACGGATACGAGCGCCGTACCCGTCCAGCGGACGCCCAGCGGATTTCCTTCAGTGAAGATCGACAAGATCAGGAGGGGCGGCAAGCCGCTCGCAATCTGACCCGTCATGAGCGTGGTGCTCGGCAGATGACTCCCTTTCGCACGGACGAACACGTAGGCAGCCGCCACGACGAAAGCGGAGGCGGCGACGGCTGCGCAGGCCGCTGCCGAAAGAGGACCCGAGACGTGGAGCTCGTTGGCGAAGACCACCGCTATCCCGGTGATGCCGGCGATCAGACCAACGAGCTTCGATGGTGTGATGTGTTCGTCCGGCAGCAGTGGCTGCGCAACTACGAGCGCAAAAGCGGGCGTGATTGCTTGAATGACCGCCATCAGACCAGAAGAGACATACTGCGCCGCCCAGAACAACAGCGAGTAGTTCGCCGTGAACAGCATGATTCCAGTCCCGACGATCAACCGTCGATCCGCCGGCGCCCGCGGAATCCCGTGCCCGCGTACGAGTGCAACGGGCGCAAGGACGATGAGAGCGATGACCAATCGAGTGGCCGCGAATGCGAACGGCGGGACATCCGTGACGCCAAGCTTGATGAACAGCCAGACGGTCCCCCAGATGAAGCAGACGAAAATCCAAGCCGGGAGCACAAGAATTGTCGATGGCAGATTGTTGATTGTAGATTGTTACCGGATTGCACGACACCATGAACATCGTCATCACGGGCGGCGCGGGGTTCCTCGGCCGCCGTCTCACGCAGAAGCTGCTGCAGCGCGGAACGCTGCGTGGACCCGATGGTCGTGAACGGCGCATCGACCGGATCACGACCGTGGACATGGAGACTTCCGCTCCGGTTCAGGATGGCCGGGTGCGGCACGTGACTGGCGATATCTCGGATTCCGTCGTCGTCGACCGCGTCGTCGATCGTGAGACCGCGTCGATTTTCCATCTGGCCGCGGTCGTGAGCGGAATGGCCGAAGCGGATTTCGAGCTCGGCCTGCGAATCAACGTCGACGCTTCGCGAACGCTGCTCGACGTCTGCCGGAAGAAGGCGAGCTGTCCGAGAATCGTGTTCACGAGCTCGGTCGCGGTCTACGGCGGGGCGCTGCCGGACATCGTGACCGACACCACTACGCTGAACCCGCAGTCCTCGTACGGAACACAGAAGGCGATCGTCGAGCTGCTGATCGCCGATTACACCCGTCGAGGGTTCACCGACGGACGAGTGCTGCGGCTGCCGACGATCACCGTGCGTCCTGGCCGGCCGAACGCAGCCGCCTCGTCGTTCGTCAGCGGAATCGTCCGCGAGCCGTTGCACGGCGAAACGTCAATCTGTCCCGTCGATCCCGCCACGCGACTCTGGGTGCTGTCGCCGGCGACCGCGATCGACTGCCTCATCGTCGGACACGACATCGAAAGTGAGGCCCTGGGTACAAACCGCAGCGTGAACCTGCCGGGGATCTCCGTCAGCGTTGGCGAGATGATCGCCGCGCTCGAGCGCGTCGCCGGTCCCGAGGTCGTTCGCCGGATTCGGATGGAACGGGATCCGCGCGTGGAGGGCATCGTCGCGAGCTGGCCCGGCGCCTGGGACACCAGCCGGGCGCGGTCGCTCGGCTTTCCGAGCGACCGCGATTTCGACGACGTCATTCGCGCCTACATGAACGAGCGCTTCACACCTTCTTCGTCTTCCACCGGCCCCGCTTGAAGAGCACCGCGCTGACGACGGCGAGCGACGAATAGGCAATGGTGAGCGCGATGAACACCCCGTGCGGGCCAAGGCCGGCCCGCACGGCGAGCCACCACGCCAGCGGGATCTCCCAGAGCCAGAAGATGAACAGGTTGATCACCGTCGGCGTCCAGGTATCGCCCGCGCCGTTGAACGACTGCGTCAGCACCATCCCGCACGCGTAGAACACGAACCCGAGGCTGACGATCCGCAAACAGCCGATGGCAAACGGCTGCACGGCAGGATCGCTCGTAAAGAGTCGCGCGATGAAGCCGGCCCCGACAAGGAACAGGAGACCGACGACCCCGAGTACGATCATGTTGTAGATGGCCGCCGTCCAGACCGCACGCTCCGCCCGATCCGGCCGCCCTGCCCCGAGGTTCTGCCCCACCATCGTCGCGGCCGCGTTGCTGACGCCGAAAGCTGGCAGCAGCGCGAAGATGATGACGCGAATGCCGATCGTGTACCCGGCGAGCGCGTCGCTCCCGAACACTGACAGGATTCGCACCAGGCCGACGTAACTCGCCGTGCCAATCAGGATCTGGAGCGTGCCGGATCCGGAGAGGCGCAACACGCTCTTCATGATCGACAGATCGAGGCGCAAGTGGCGCCGGGCCAGCTTCACACGGCCCCGTCCGCGCGCGAGCGTGACGAGCTGATAGCCGACTGCACTGCCGCGGCCGATGTTGGTGGCGACGGCCGCGCCCGTTACGCCGAGCTCGGGGAACGGCCCCACGCCGAAGATGAAGCACGGGCCGAGCACGATGTTCAGCAGGTTGCCAAACCACAGCACGCGCATGGCGATCGACGCGTCACCCGATCCGCGGAACACCGCATTCATCAGGAACAGCAGGAGCACGGTCGCGTTGCCGCCGAGCATCACGCGCGTGAAGCCGCTGCCGGTTCGAATCACGTCGGCCGAGGCGCCCATGACACCGAGCAGGCGGGACGCTTGCGGCGCGGCGATTGCCGCGATGAGCGCGGCCACGATCACGCCAAGCAGGATCGACTGACTCGCCGCGCCCGATGCCCCCTCGGGATCCCGTTCACCGGTGCGCCGCGCGACGAGCGCCATCGCGCCGATCGACAGCCCCATCGCTGCGGTGTAGATCATCGTCATCATCGACTCGGTGAGGCCCACCGTCGCTACGGCATCCGCGCCGAGGTGCGCAACCCAGAACACGTCCGCAATCGCGAAGATGGACTCCATGGCCATCTCCATGACCATTGGCACCGCGAGCACGATGACCGCGCGGCCGATCGGGGCGGTCGTGTAGTCCATCGGCGATCCGCGGACGGCCTCACGAAGCGTGCTCCAGAGGCCGGTCGACTGACGCCTGTCCATCGCCGGTACGCCAGCCGTTTCATCGATCAAAGTAGACATGTGAGCACCTGCAAGAAGGTTGAGCCGAGGAGGGCGTAGGTGCGCGCAGCCCTCAGAACGCGACCGGTTTCGATTGACTCTTCGGGAAAACCAACTGCTCGCGGGGCCGGTCGCTCAGCGACGATCGGCTGCGAACATCAGCGCGGTCCCTGTCGGGACGGTGGGTCGAATTCGCATCGGACCTTCTCGAACGGGAGAGCTAGTGTAGCCGATCGTCGGCGCACATGCAACGGCGGCGCGGTGAACGGGCGGCGACGGCGGTGGGACTACCCGGCGCGCGTGCCATTCGGCACAGGCCACTCGGGCTGTGCAAGCGCGGGTCGCAGGTGATCCGCGTAGCCGATATCGAACAGCATCGCTTCCGAGAGATGACCGCGGATCGTCTTCGGAGGAAGGTTGACGACGAAGAGTGCCTGACGGCCGACGAGATCGCTCGGGGCCGGTCGCTCCTGTTTGATGCCGGCCACCACCGCGCGCTCGCGGTCACCGAAATCCACGGACAGCAACATCAACCGGTCCGCCCCCGGAACATCGCGCACTGTTCGGATCGTACCCACACGCACATCGAGAGCATCGAGGGCGTCGGCAGGCGCCTGGGGCTTGAGCGCCGATGGCTGGAATGCGCCTCTCGATCGATCGCGCTCGCTGAGCAGTTCCTCGATCTGCTGGAGATGGTTGAGGTCGTGCCCCGCGTAGAGGCTCACGAGATGACGGAGCGTTTCCTTGCCGCGTTCCTGGTGTACGCCATAGTGATCGAGCTCGGATTCTGTAAGGCCGTCGATCAGCTTCAGCAGCGACTCGCGGAGCGGACGAAAGAGCGCCAGCGATTCGAAGGCATCGCGCGTCGAGTACTTCAGGCCCGTCGCCCACCTGCTCTGGTCGAACGCCTGGATTGGAGTGCCAGGCGTCGACAGGATCATGCGGAACCGGTAGGCACCGACGACCTCCGCATCTGCGAGATGGGTGACAATTTCGGCAACGGACCATCGTTCGGGTCCCTTTTTCCACCGGAGATCGTCTGCGGATCGGCCGGCAAGCAGGGTGCCAATCCGCTGTGCCGTCGATCCGAGCACTTCCCGAGGGTCGCATCCCCCCACGTATCCCGTGATGCGCGTGACATACTGTTCAACGGTTTCTGGCACGCCTCATTGCTCCTTCGACAAACCGGAAGACGTCAGATTAGCCGGGTCGGATCGCGTCACACCAGGGAAAGCATTTCGACGAAAGTGATGAGCGCGGCTCATGCCGTGGCGCTCTTCGGCGGCTGCCGGCATGCGGGTGTCGCACGCGAAGCGATGAGATCGATGAAATCGACGAGGTATGGGGGATCGGGCTGCGCCTTCAATGTGACCGCCGTCCATCGCCGGCGCATGCCCCGGTGTGTGATCGACAAGGCGACCAGCGCACGCGCGTCGAGGGCCAGCTGCGCGGACCAGCGCGGCAGCACGCCGACGCCAATCCCCGCCTGCGCCATCGCGATCATCGCCTCGGTCAGCATGATGAAGGACACGCGCGCCGGCACGAGGCCCGCGGGATCGAGGACGCGGCGGAACACGAAGCTGTCCTCGCGAGCGCTCGCGTACAGCAGCAGGTGTTCCTGTGCGAGGTCCCGCGGCGACAGCCACCTGCGCTTCGCCAGGTGATGCGTCGGCGCGAGAATCGCAACCATCTCGTCCTCGAACAGCGGATAACGCCGGAACCGGCGGTCGATGCGATCGTCGGTCAGAATCGCGAGGTCCAGGCGGCCGGCCAGGAGCGCGTCGACCGGCATGTCGGTCGCGTCCGGCATGATGGCGACGTTGACGCGCGGATGCTTGCGATGAAACGTCGCGAGGAGCGGGGCCAGCCAATGATAGCCGGTGTTGCATTGGGTGCACACCCGTATCACACCCTCGCTGGACCCGGCGAGCCGGTGCACGTCCGCTTCGGCGCGCTCCAGATCCTGGAGCACGCGTCTGGCGCTCTCGAGGACGCGGCGCCCCGCTGCCGTCAGCACCATGCGCCTGCCGAGCCGCAGGAAAAACGGCGTCTTGAACCGCGACTCGATGTCGCGAAGCTGATGGCTCAGCGCCGACTGCGTCAGGTACAGGCGGGCAGCCGCCTTCGTCATGCTGCCGGCCTCGGCAATCTCGCGCACGAGCCGTAGGTGGCGGATTTCGATCTCCATCGCGTCCTCCGGGCCCGACCGATCCTACCATGAGGGCCATTCATCATGTGGACAAAAACAATGCGTTTGATTCATGCCAGCACTGACCCCTACGGTGGTGTCGAACGGCAGCGGAGGAGACGCGATGTGGCGACGTGGCTGGATTGGACGGATGCTCGTCATGGCGGCGATCACCGTAGGCGCCGCGCTGCTCCCGGCGCACGAGGCGCACGCGATGCGCGTCCGCCACGCGACGCTAGCGGCGTCGATGCGATGGGAGTCGGCGGCGATCCCGGCGAGCTTCCAGACGATCGTTCAGCAGCAAGCTGTGCGCATCTGGGCGCGTCTCGGCGTCGAGATCGAGTGGACCTCGGCCGTGCCGGCGGCCGCGCTGACGGTGATCGTGGCCGACCGTCTCGGGTGCGTACCGTCGCACGCGGTGGATCAGACGCTTGGGTGCATCACCTTCATCGAAGGAATGCCAAGCAACGTCGTCTACGTATCAGCAGAGGTTGCAGTCGCGAAGGTGCGCGAGGCGCGCCCGGCGGATCGGTCCATGTACGACGTCCCGCGCAAGCTCGTGGACACCGTGGCCGCGCGCCTGCTCGGTCGTGGTGTCGCGCACGAGATCGGGCATTACCTGCTCGCCTCGCGCAGCCACACCACGCGCGGACTGATGCGACCGCAGTTCTCGGGAGTCGAAGCACAGATTAGCGATGTGACCCGCTACGAACTGGATCGCGGACAGCGACGGCGCCTGGAGGAAAGGCTGGGGGAGGAGAAATAGACAGTAATCGGAGAGCGGGCGCGTGCAAAAACAGGAGAAGGGGAGAAGAGATCAACAGGAGTAAGGGAGAAAAACAAGGAATTTTCCCTTACTCCCCTTCTCCTGTTTTTGCCTCTTTCTCCCCTTCTCCTGTTATCCTCCAGCTGCTCACTCAGGAGGTCCCTTGAAAAGCGTCGCGTTCCTATTCTCCACTCTGCTGACAGTTCCCGCGCTCGCGCAATCTCCCGCACTCGAGATTCCCTTCGAGTCGGTGCCGAACCTTCTCAAGCTGCCGGTCGACGTGTACCTTGGCGAAGCAGCCGGCGTGGCGGTGAACTCGAAGGGGCACATCTTCGTTTTCAGTCGCGGCGGCCATACGCAGCTGTTCGAGTTCGATCGCGATGGAACGTTTCTCCGCGAGATTGGCAAAGATCTGTACGGCTTCGATTTCGCGCACACGGTTCGCGTCGACAAGGACGACAACATCTGGTGCGTCGACGAAGGCTCGAACATGGTCATCAAGTTCAGCCCTGAGGGTCGCGTCCTGATGGTGTTGGGCCGCAAATGGGAGCTCGTCGAAGGTCGGCCCGAACAACCTTCTCGCGACACGCCGCCCACACCACAAAAGGATCGCTTCAATCGTCCGACCGACGTCGCCTGGGACCCCGCGGGCAACATCTACGTCAGCGACGGCTACAACAACTCGCGCGTCGCGAAGTTCGACAAGAACGGCAGCTGGATCAAGGCCTGGGGGGAACGCGGCAAGGAACCGGGACAGCTCAACATTCCCCATACGATTGCGACCGACGCGCAGGGTAACGTCTACGTGGGCGATCGGACGAACCGTCGCATTCAGGTGTTCGATACCGAAGGAAGGTTCCTGAAGCAGTTTACGAACGTCGAGCAGCCCTGGGCGATCTGCATCACGCCTGGGCCGAACCAGGTGCTCTACAGCGCGGACGCCGAGTCAGGAAAAATGTTCAAGCTCGATCTGAACGGCACGCTGCTCGGCTCGTTCGGAAAGTTCGGGAAGCAGCCGAAGGAATTCGGGTGGATTCACGAGATCGCGTGCCCGTCGGAAAACGAGTTGTACGTCGCCGAGCTCCTGAACTGGCGGGTTCAAAAACTGCTGTTGCATCCAGCCAAGCGCGAGTCGAGCCGCTGATCGAGACCGCAGAAATTGCGAATCGTGAATTGTGAATTAAGAGGAAACGGGCCGAAATCGTCCGGACGGACGATTTCAGCAAGTTGCTTCACAATCACCATTCACGATTGTCCCTTCACTCCCCCCGCATCGCCTCGCTCGCACTGATGCCCGTAGCCTGTCGAAGGGGAAACACAACCGATACTGCCGAAACGAGCACGAGCGCGAGGAGCGCTGTCGTCAAGGCGCGCGGGTCGTGCGGGGATACGCCGAAAAGGACAGCCTCGAGCGCGCGGCTCGCGACCAACGTGAGAAGCAGTCCTCCGAGCATGCCGGTGGCCACCAGACGCGCGGCCCCGACCATCACGAGGCGAGCAAGATCGCCAGGTGCAGCGCCGAGCGCGATTCGAACGCCGAGTTCGTGCCGTCGCTCCGTGACCAGCAATGTCATCAGACCATGTAGACCGAGCGCCGCGAGCGCCAGCGCCGTGGCCGCAAACAACGACAGCACACGTGCGTTGAGTCTCGGTTGATCCACAGCTGCGCTCATCACATCATCGAGCTGCTTGACCCCGAAAACGGGACGCGTGGGATCGATCCGGTGGACCAGTTGCCGGATCGCCGTTAACGCGCTTCGCGGATCGCCGTCGAGCCGGATCGCGTACTCCGGATCCGGCCAGGCGCCCCTCTGAGCGCACGTGTACGCGTAAGGGGCGTTCGGCGCGCCCTGACCGTCTTCGCGGATCTCGCCGAGAATGCCGGTCACTCGAAACAGCGTGCCGCCCATGCGCATGTTGAGGTTGCGGCCGATCAGATTTTGGCCGCCGCCGTACAGATCGACGAACCGTCGATTCACCATTGCGGTCAGTGGAGCGTTGGCGTCGGAGCGCAGCTCCGAGCACCATTCACCCGCGAGCAGCGGCACTTCCAGTGCGCGCAGGTAGCCGGGCGTCACGGTACGCATCCCGACGGTCAGGGTGCCGTTGCTTTCAGGTCCGGCGAGCCCTTCGATCTGAACCTGATATCGAAGTGTCGCGCCGGTGGCGGGGAGGAAATTCGTAAAACCCGCGGCACGCGCGCCGGGCAACTGCTGGAGCTCGGATATGATTCGCTCCTGCATCTGACCCACGCGCCAGCGATCTTCGTCCCACGCCGCGCCAACGTGGAACGTCAGCACGTTGTGCGGGTTGAACCCGACGTCCACCTGGGTGAGTGCGCCGTAACTGCGGACCAGGAGGCCGGCGCCGCCCGCGAGCAGCACGCTCAAGGCGACCTGCGCCACGACGAGCGCGCGCTGCAGCCGGTGCTGACCACCCGAAATCCCGCGGCCTGTACCGGACAAAAGCGGCGCGACCCGCCGCCGTGACGCCAACAACGCGGGAACGAGTCCAAACGACGCTGCAGCGGCCACCGCTGCAATGACGACGAACCCGAGCGCGCGTCGATCGACCGCTACCTCCATCATGCGAGGCACCGTTGCGAACACGACAGACAGAAGCCGCGTGACAAGCACCGCGAATGCGACACCCATCGCGGCGCCCGCGCCGGCGATGATCGCGACCTCGCGCATGACAACGGAAACGACCTGCGCTGGCGATGCGCCGATGGCGCTCCGGATCGCGAACTCCGCGGTCCTCCGTTGCAGTTGCACCAGCATCAGCCCCGCAACGTTTGCGACGCCGATCACGAACAGGACCGTGACGGCACCAAAGAGCGTCACCAGCGCGCGCCGGTAACTTCCGACTCGAACTTCCTTCAGATCCTGAATATCGACCGACCAGTCCTTGTCTGTCTTCGGATACTGCTCGCCGAGCAGCCGCTGCACGCGCGCCATGTCGTTTCGCGCCTCGTCGAGCGACACGCCATTCCTCATCCGGCCGACGCCGCCAACGAAGCGCGCCTCGCGGACCCGCAACAGGCCGGGTGAGAGCTGCGCGGGAATCCAAACGTCCGTCGACCCCGTCGTGAACGCCTGCGGCATGACTCCAACGATGGCATAGCTGCGACCACCGACGGCCAGCGATCGCGTAACGACGTGGGCGGCGCGGTCAAACCTGCGGGTCCAGAGCGCTTCGCTGATGACGACTGCGGTCGGTCCGCCGAACCGGTCCTCGTCGGCGGTGAAGGTTCTTCCCACGAGCGGCGTCATGCGAAACACGTCGAAGAAGCGCGGCATGACGCGACGGCCTTCGAGGCGCTCCGGCTCGGGGCCGCTTGTATCCGTCACGTTCTCGGCGTAGCTGCCGGAAATCACCTCGAACGTGCGGTTCAGCCGGTTCCAGTCCTCGAGCCTCACAGGGGCGATCAGGCTGGTGCGCTCACGCCGGGCGGCGCTCGCCTCGTACACGGACACCAGCTGTCCGGCTGCGGGAAATGGAAGAGGACTGATGAGCACGCGATCGACGACGGAGAACAGCGCCGTCGTCACGCCAATCCCTGCCGCCATGATCACAACCGTCGTGATGCTGAATGAAGGACGGCGAAGAAGAGCGCGCCAGGCTTGCAGCATGGAGGTCATGCCGCGTTTGACGAGGTCTGCGACCGCCAGGTTGGCTCGCGCCTGGCGGGAAAACACGTGTCAGAATCCAGAATTCAGAAGGTAGGGCGTCAGCGCTCTAGATTCCAGCTTCTGGCTTCTGACGCCATTCATTTGCTCAGCACGGCCACTGGATTGATTCGACTCGCGCGTAGGGCAGGAATGCTTACCGCAAGGAGGCCGACACCGGCGAGCATCAGCGATACGAGGCCGAGGACGACGGGACTCATCGGCGCGACATTGAACAGCTGGTTTTTCATCAGTTGACCAACGAAAAACGAACCCCCGAGGCCGAGCGACAGTCCTGCGGTCACGACCTTCAGTCCGTCGCTGAGCACGAGCCCAAAGACCGAGGCGCCGGACCCACCCAGCGCCATTCGCACGCCGATCTCCCGGCGACGCTGCGCAACGCTGTACGCAAGTACACCGTAAATGCCGATCGCGGAGAGAAACAATGCAACAGCGGCGAATGCCATCGCGATCAGCATCGGCACGCGCCGGCCGACGAGCGCCTGGTCGATCCACTGCTGCATGGGCTGCACGCGAGAGACCGGCAGTTGTGGATCGATTCGCGCGATTTCGCGGCGAAGACTGCTGCCGATCGTCTCGAAGGCGCCGGCCGTCCTCAGCGTGAGCGTCAGCCCGCGGGCCGCACTCTGCTCGAACGGGAAGTAATACGTGCCGACAGGCGTGTATTCCGCGCGCGGGTCGATCAACTGCACATCCTTCACCACGCCGACAACGTTGAAGAACTGCGTCTGCGGTGTGATCTTGGTCAGATCCTTCGGGTCGCTCGGCCGGTAAAGCCGGCGGCCGATCGGATCCTTGTCGGGCCAGAACTTGCGCGCCAGACGTTCGTCGATGATGACCACGGATGTGGCTTTCGATGTGTCTCGCGCGTCGAAGCTGCGGCCACGCACCGTCGGGATTCGCATCGCCTCGAAGTACCCGGGCGTGACGACGACGCTCACCGGCGCGAGCAGCGACTCGCCCGGTTTCATGACGTATCCCTGGGCCATGATGAGGTTGCTGTTCAAGTTTCCGCTGTACGGGAGCAGGCTCGTGCCACCCGCAGCGTCCACTCCGGGGAGACGCCGGATGGCGTCGAGCGAACGCTGCTCGAACGCGATGAGCGCCGCGTCGTCCTTGTAGGAAGTCGCCGGAAGATTGACGGTTCCTGTGATCACGTTGTCGGGCTGAAACCCGTAATCGAGGTGAAGGACGGCGCGGAAGCTCGCGAGGAGCAGGCCGGCGCCGATGAGGAGCACCAGCGCTACTGCGACCTGCACGGTTGCAAGCACTCGACGCATCAGATTCGCGCCGTCCGCTGGTTCCGCCGCGGCTGTCTTCGCGCAGTTCGATGTTCAGGTTCATGCGCCATAACCTGACGGTGGGCGCGACACCAATGATCATTCCGACCGCGAGCGTCAACGCGGACACTACGGCCACGCTCACGAAATCGAGCCGGATTTCGTACCCGCGCGGGAGTTGATCGATGTTGAGCGCGGCAACCCATCTGAGCGCCCACCATCCAAGGAGCAGTCCTCCAGCGCCGCTCACAACTGACAGAAGCGTCGTCTCGGTCAGAAGTTGGCGGCCCAGCCGTGCGAGATCGCCGCCGATCGCGTGGCGCGTTGCCATCTCGCGCGTACGGCCGCTCGCTCTGACCATCACGAGGTTCGTGATGTTCACGCACCCGATGAGCAACACGAACAGCACGCCACCCCAGAGCAGGTACAGCACGTTCTTCACGTCTCTCACGACATCGTCCTGAAGCATGACGGAGACGGTGTGGAACCGGGCGTTCCTGAGCGGCTCGCGGAATTCCGGAAAGCGTTGATCGTTTGCGGCGTTGAGCGCCTCGATCTGCTGGCGCACGTGGTCGAGCGTTGCGCCGCTCGTGAGCCGGCCGATCATCTGCCAGTTGTTGCTGTGGCGTCGGTCATCGGATTTTTCGGCTGGCGTGTATGCGGCAGGCGTGAAGAGATCGATGTCGTTCTGGAGAAACGTGAACTCGCGCGGCATCACACCGACGACGTCGTACGCCGTACCGTTCAGCCGGATGGCGCGGCCCACGACCGAAGAACTGCCGCCGAACTTTCGCTGCCAGAAGCCGTGGCTGAGAATGGCTTTGAGGTGCTTGCCCGGCTCGCCCTCGTCGTCGTTGAACAGCCGCCCGAGCGATGGATGCACCTGCACGAGCCGAAAGAACGATGGCGTGGCTCGAATGCTGATGACGCGCTCGGCGCCGTTCTCGTCCCCGAACGTGACCGACTCGCGCCTGAACAATGCCTGCTGGTCGAGCGCGCTCACATCGCGAAGGCGATCGAAGTAGTCTGGAACCGCGTTGCCGACGCGTGGCGCGCCCGCGTTCGGATAGCTGTTGTAGAGGAGCACGATCCGCGCGGAGCCCTGGAACGGCAGCGGCTTCATCAGTACGGATCGGACCACGCTGAACATCGCCGTATTGGCCGCGATGCAGACGGCCAGCGTGAGGAAAGCGGTGACGGTGAAGCTGCGGTCCCGGATCAGCAGGCGCAGACCGAACCTGAGGTCCTGAAGGATGGTGGACATCAAACATCAATACGAAACCGCTCGAGATGAGTTCGGGGACAGGCACAAGGGACAGGCACGATTGGATGTCCCAGGTGGCTGTCCCTCTTGGGTGTCCCGGTCGGTGTCCCCGGCTGGGCGATAGAATGCGCACGGCATGGGAAAGACGCGTCTCGAAGCGTTCAGCGATGGGGTGATTGCCATCATCATCACGATCATGGTCCTCGAGCTGAGGGTGCCGGAGGGGGCCGACCTGGAAGCGCTGCGTCAGGCCGTACACAAGTTGCTTCCATACGTCCTGAGCTTCGTGTTCCTCGGCATCTACTGGAACAACCATCACCACATGCTGCACCTGTGCGACCGCGTGAACGGCAAGGTGCTGTGGGCGAATCTGCACTTGCTGTTCTGGTTGTCGCTCGTCCCGTTTACGACCGACTGGGTCGGAGAACATCCGACGGCTGCGCTCCCGGCCGCGATCTATGGCACGGTGCTGCTGCTGGCCGGCATCGCCTATCTGATCCTCGAGCGCACGCTCATATACGTCCACGGACCGGACTCGAAGCTCTCGACCGCGATTGGTGATGAATTGAAGGGAACGCTCTCGACGATTCTGTACGCCGCGGCGATCCCGCTGGCGTTCGTCCACGCGTGGATTGCCCACGCGATCTACGTCGCCGTCGCGTTGATGTGGCTGGTCCCGGACCGTCGCATCGAGTCGACGGTGAGCTGACCTCGACGTGTCAACTTTCGGCTTTGGGCTTCGGGCCGCACGGCGGGGCGTCCGGTCCGCAAGCCCCTCTCGAGCACAGCTGCTTCGTTCAGTGCGTGTGAACTCCGCTGGGTATACCTGCGCAAGGATGCCTTTCAACAGGCCCAAAGCCGAAAGCCTGAATCGTCAGTGGCCGCGACGATCCCGATAGTATTCGCGCACACAGCGATCCATCACCCGCGACGCGCGGGCACCGCTGTCACCGGTTGACGCGCAACGTCCACGCCCCAGCAGCTCGTCGACGATCGACTGAATGAGCGGCTGGTGGACGTGCGGCGGATTGCGAATCGGATAAACGGATGACTGGTCCGCACGCGTCACCACGACATCCCCGTCGTGAAAGACGGGCGTTCGCAGCTCCCCTTCCGATCCGGTGAATGTCATCAGATCGCAACGGCGATCGGCGTTGAAGTTCCAGAGACCTGTGCCAAGAATGCCGCCCGTCAGCTGGAACGAGGCCGCGGTGATGTCTTCCGCCGCGTATGCGCCACCGGAGTTCACGGCGAAGCCCGAAACAGCCGTGATCTCGCCGACGAGGAAGTCGAGAAGATCAATGGCATGTGAACCCAGATCGAGAAACAGCCCGCCGCCGGCAACCGACGGATCGAATCGCCACGCTGTCGCACGATTCGGCGAAGCCAGGCGATCGAACAACTCGACGTGCACCGAAGTGAGACGTCCGACGGCGCCACCCGTCAGCAGTGCACGGACTGTGAGGAAACGCTCGAGCGCCCGACGGTAGTACGCAACCCAGAGCGGCACGCGTGCGCGGCGGAATGCCTCGAGCATCCGACTACATTCGTCGTAGCTCCGCGCCATCGGCTTTTCAACGAGGCATGGCTTCCCGGCGCTGGCGCAACGGACAGCAAGATCGCAGTGGCTCGCCGGAGGTGTGGCGATGTACACCGCGTCGACTTCGGGGTCGGCGAGCAAATCCTCTGCGCGATCGTAGACGCGATCGACGCCATGCCGTCTGGCGTAGTCTTCCGCCTTCGCGCGATCGCGCCGCATCACCGCGACGAGCGCCGACCCGTTCGCTTTCCGAAACCCGGGCCCGCTCTTGACCTCTGTGACATCACCACAGCCGATGATTCCCCAGCGAACGATGTCCACGTCGCGCATCATAACAACGTTCGCTCGCCTCCTGGGATCTGACCCCGTTCGGAGTTACGCAAGTACTGCGAAACTGGATGTCGGGCGTCCGGGGTTCGACCCCAGTTCGGGCGAATGAGCGGAAACCGACGGCCGGGGTCTGACCCCGGGCCTCCGTCCGGCGCGCCGAATCGATCGGCGCATAATTTGCGTCGTGACAGGGAGAGCCGTCTCGAAGAGAGGAGGAATGGGTCTATGCATCTGCGCGAGTTAGGTTCGTCCGGGCTGCACGTCTCGGCGATTGGGCTGGGATGCATGGGGATGTCCGAGTTCTACGGCGCCGGCGACGACGCGGAGTCCATCGCGACGATCCATCGGGCCCTCGAGCTCGGGATCAACTTCCTGGATACCGCTGATGTGTATGGCCCGTTCACGAATGAACGGCTGGTCGGACGCGCGATCCGCGATCGTCGAAATAACGTTGTCGTCGCGACGAAATTCGGCAACGTTCGGACGGAAGACGGCGCATGGCACGGCATCAATGGCTCGCCGGATTACGTTCGACGCGCATGTGACGAGTCGCTGCGGCGTCTCGGCATCGACACAATCGACCTCTACTATCAGCACCGTGTCGACCCCAATGTGCCCATCGACGAGACGGTCGGCGCGCTGGCCGACCTCGTCGCGGCGGGCAAGATCAAACACATCGGTCTATCTGAGGCAGCCGCCGCCACAGTACGACGAGCTCACGCAGTCCATCGGATTTCGGCACTGCAGACGGAGTACTCGCTGTGGACTCGTGACCCCGAAGACGAGCTTCTCGAGGCGTGTCGCGAACTGGGGATCGGCTTCGTCGCGTACAGCCCGCTCGGCCGTGGATTCCTGACGGGGCGGTTCAGATCACCCGACGATTTGCCGGAGGGTGACTGGCGTCGCACGAACCCGCGATTCCAAGGAGAGAACTTCTACAAGAACCTCGAGCTCGTACGTCGAGTCGAGGACCTCGCCGCGGAGAAACGGTGCACGTCCGCGCAACTCGCACTCGCCTGGCTGCTCGCGCAAGGCAATGACATCGTCCCCATTCCAGGATCGAAAGTTCGCGCGCGAGTCGAGGAGAATGCCGCGGCAGCGGACATCGTGCTCACCGCGGAAGATCTCGACAGGCTTTCCGCGGCGGCCCCGAAAGGGGCGGTCGCCGGCACTCGGTACACCGAAGGCGGTATGAGAGCGGTGAACCGTTGATTCAACGACAGACTCAAACAGGAGGTCAGGAGATCAGGAGAAAACCAAACAGAAACAATGCTCCTGACCTCCTGATCTCCTGTTCAATCCCGTTGCGCCCGGGGGTCGTCTTGGCGCCTTCTGATCTCTACTGTTCGCGTGATGCCGTCAGTTTCGCGTCGGCGCCGGTCCACGCCTTCTCGAACCGCTTCTGAATCATTGCGGCGTCGTCCTTCTTGCCTTGCGCGTTCAGCGCCTGCATCAGGCCGAAGAGCGACCAGCCGTTTTCGCGATTGCGCTTGAGATCTTCCCAATAGACGGCTTCCGCTTCGACCGGACGTCCTGCCGCGAGCAACACGGCGCCGAGTGACTGGCGCACGGGCGCGTGCCAGTCGGGCGGCTCGGTGTAGACCAGAGCGTCCTCGTAGCGCACCGCGCGTTCGAGGTGCAGCAGCGCCGTGTCGTAGTCCTTGCGCCTCGCAGCCAAGTCACCCGCGAGCACCTCGGGCGCGATTCGGAGGATCGCGTCTGGCGTGTTGAGCGAGAACGATGCGGGCAACGCCAGCAGCGCGGGGTCGCTGACGATCTTCTGGAGCGCGTCCAGCTCCTGCTGCGCCTCGTCGAGCCGACCTTTTGCGGAGAGAGCAGTCCCGCGCGCGTAATGCCAGACGCCGCGCGTGAAGATCGTGTCGTGCGTCGGCTTCGGCTCGTTCAGAATCACGTCCCAACGACCGAAGCGAACCAACGCGTAGTACGGCACGACGAGGAACCCCTGAAGGAACGGGACTTTCTCGAGCGCTTCTCGAGGCACGGCTGCCGCCAGTTTGCGGGCCGAAGCAATCGCCAGCGTCCCCTGTCCCAGCATCGTCGCGCCATACCAGATGAAGTGAATGTTGTGCGGGTAGTAGCTGAGCGGATACATCCCCTGTGCGCGACATTGAGCGAGGTAGTCCTCGTCAGCCGCGACGGACTGCTGGTTGGAGGTGACGACGTCCGCATACCGTCCGACGCGCAGATAGATGTGCGCCGGCATGTGGATGATGTGTCCGGCGCCCGGCATCAGCGGAAGCAGCCGATCCGCTTCCTCCTCGGCCCGCTCGGGCGTCGCGGTTGGTTCCCAGAGGTGAATCCAGTAATGCAGGGCGCCCGGATGTTTGGGATTGCGGGCGATCACACTCCGCAATGCCGCGATCGCTTCCTCGGTCTCGGCGTACGGCTTGTTGTCGCGAGTCCAGTACATCCAGGGCCGCAGATCCATCAACGCTTCGGCGAAGAGCGTGGCCGCATCGAGATCGGCCGGATACTTCCGGTGAAGCGTGCGCATGGCATCGGCAAATGCGCGGTCCGCCTGCTGGCGCTCGCCTGGGTTCCCCGTGTATCGCGCCGCAAGCGCGTCAATGTAGCCGCGCTCGCGAAGCGTGACGAATTTCTTCGCGGCAACGGCCTTTTGAACGAGTTGGTAGGCGGTGGGCTCGTCTTCCGGGGTCATCGGCGCGTTGATGTTGGGCCCGAGCACGAGCGCCTGGCCCCAGTACGCCATCGCGCACGATGGATCCAGACGGGCAGCTTCGGCAAACGCGCGCCCTGCCTCGGCGTGATTGAACCCGTATGTGAGATTGAGTCCCTGATTGATGAACAGCTGCGCGCGGGCTGATTTCGTCGTCACCTTGAAGGTGTGCGTCCCCAGATTCTGCAATCGCGGCGCGAGCACGCCTCCGGGGCCAGGCTGCAACGCCTTCTCAGACTGTTCATAGTGGCCGTGCGTCGGTTGCTGTGCGTTGGCCCGGCCGGCACAGAGGACCGCAATCACGAACCCGTATCGGACCGCTCGAGTCATGGCAAGCACCCGGATTGATTCACCGC
This sequence comes from Acidobacteriota bacterium, assembly GCA_046727175.1. Lineage (GTDB taxonomy): Bacteria > Acidobacteriota > Vicinamibacteria > Vicinamibacterales > 2-12-FULL-66-21 > JBKPCD01. The sequence goes on from JBKPCD010000275.1 coordinate 34,198, forward strand.
TTGATCAAGAGCTCAGGTACTCACGCTCCTGTTGGCGGATTGCGCGGTATCTCGCGAACACGTCGCGATCGCTCTCGAGTCCCAGCCAGGAACGCAACGTGCTGCCGCGGAAGGTGAAGCGCATCATCTGGTACGAATGGCGCAGCACGAACCAGGGGCTGTGCACGAGCGCAGGGATGAAGTGTCGCAGTTTCATCCAGCGCTCGGCGCGCCAGCGCATGAATTCGATTTCTTCGGCGCTCAGGTGGTCGCTGCGAACGACCGCCGTCGTCCCGTCGTACGCTTCGGGATGCTCGTTGACGATCAATCCGCGCTCGCGGAAGTCGCGGGTCATCGGCGTGCCCGGGTACGGCGTCGGATGCTGGATGTAGGGCCAGTCGACGTATTCGCGGGCAAACGTGAGGTTCGCCTCGATCGACTCGCGCGTATCGCCGGGGTTCCCGACGATCAGTCCGCCGACGACATACATCCCGTGCCGGTGCAGCGTCTCCACCGCCTTGATGGTCGCATTGCCCACGCGTCGTCCGTGCTCGCGCTCCGCGTTCTTCGCACGCGCCCGGAGGAACCCAAGATCCTCGTCGAGGATGTTCTCGATGCCGAGGAAGACGTATCGGAAGCCGGCCTGGCGCATGAGAGGCGCGAGCCTTTCGCCGCCCGACGCGATGGACGATGTCATCGCCTGCACGATGTATTCGATGTCGTTGAACCCGGCGCTCAGGATCGCGCGGCAAAGCCCTTCGAATCGCGGCACGTTCAGCGTGATGTTGTCGTCGACGATGAAGATAGCGCGCGCGCCCCGGCTGCGTGCGTCCGCGATGTCGGCGAGCACGCGGTCGAACGACCAGGTGTGAAAGTTCCTGCCGCGCATCTCGATGATCGAACAGAAGCTGCAATCGTACGTGCAGCCGCGCGACGTCTCGACGACGTCGACCTGACGGCCGAGCAGCGTGTAACCATCGAGGACGCGAGCCGCCCTGTTTGGAAGGTGGACTTCCGTGCCAACCAGCGAGCTCACCGGGCGGTCGGGATTACGGACGAACTCCCTGCCATTCCGGTAGCTGAGTCCCGCGACGTCCCGCAAATCCTCGCCGTCCTCGAGCTTGCGCACCAGCTCGCGGAACGTAATATCCCCTTCACCACGCACGATCACATCGACGTCCCACGAGGGATGTTCGTAGATCTCCGACGCGAGGCTCGGATCGTAGCCTCCAACGACGATGGTGGCGCGAGGGCTCAGGCTCCGGATCAGCAAAACGATCTGTTTCGCCGTGCGCCGCTGAAACGTCATGATCGAGAGCCCGACGATGTCCGGGTCGATCTCCTGGACGAGTTGCTCGATCGTCTGCCGCACGCGGCGCTGCACCAGGATCAGGTCTGCTATTGCGACACGATGATGTGAATCCACGTTGCCGGCGAGCGAGCCCAGTGCGCCGTTGGGCATCCGCATCGTGATCGGCGACGTGTGCTCGAACGAGTCGGGCATCGAGAGCAGAAGAATTTTCATGGGCCGCTGCCGCTTCCGGCAGAATACGAGGTGATTGTGACGAGCGACAAGCAAAAACAAGACGCGGGCTGCGGAACGGATGAGGCGCTATAATCCGGCGCGGCGGGCTAGAACGCGAATAGCGACCGTGTCTGGGTACGTAGGTCTTCGAGCAAAGGAACGAGCGCAGCGAGTGAGCCACGGGAGCGGAGCGGGACGACAGGGCTCCCGCGAGCGAGCGTGTCAGGGGGTCCGGGGGCCGAAGTCCCCGCAGCAGCGAACGAGCGCAGCGAGTGAGCCACGGGAGCGGAGCGGGACGACAGGGCTCCCGCGAGCGAGCGTGTCAGGGGGTCCGGGGGCCGAAGTCC
>JBKPCD010000276.1:0-10829 GCA_046727175.1 Acidobacteriota bacterium
GCTGCGCAGCCGCCATCCGTTCCGCGGCCGCGTGTTCGTCGGCCTGCTGGCGCGCTGTGTTCGCCTCCGCGAGTTGCTGTTCGAGCGCGTCACGGGTCGCCGTGGTTGCCGAAAGCGCCGTGGTGAGCTCTGTTTCGCGTCGCGTGAATCGCTCGGCGGCAGCTGCGGCATCCGACGCGCGGTCGTGTCGGGCCTGTTCGAGGGCTGCCTCGGCGACGCTCAACTGCTGTTCAAGTGTGTGGCGGAGCGCGCCGGCCTCCGCCAGCGCGACGTCGTACTGTGCTTGACGCTCTGCGACCTGTGTAACCGCTGTCGTCAGCTCCGACGCATGCTGTCGCTCGGCATCGCGGCTGGCCGCCTCAGCGTCGCTCAATCGCTGTTGGAGCGCGTGGCGAGCCGCGTCGGCCTGGGCCAACTCGACATCGTACTTTGCCAGACGCTCTGCAAAGTGTGCGGCCGTCGCCGTCAGCTCCGACGCATGCCGCTGCTGTGCGATCACGCGCGCTGCTTCCGCATCCGCCAACCTGGCTTCGAGTGTCTGACGTGTGGCGGTCTCTTGAGCGAGCCGCGCGTCGAGTTCGGCGTTGCGTTCTGTGGCTCGGTCGTCAGGGTCCAGCCGTTCGACCGCGCGCTGGTTGGCTTGCTCGACACCGGTTTCAGCGCTGGCCAGTCGGAGTTCGAGCGTGTCTCGCGTCGCGATGGCTTGCGAAAGCGTCGTACTGAGCTCCGCTTCGCGCCGCGCGGACCGCTCTGCGGCGGTAGCGGCCTCCGACGCTTGGTCCTCCAGGGCCCGTTCGAGCGCCGCCTCCGCGGTCGTCAATTTGGCTTCGAGCGCCTGCCGCGTGGTGGCTTCTTCACTGAGTCGTACCTCGAGTGCCGCCTGACGCTCTGCGGCCTGCTTCGCGGCGGCGAGCCGTTCGTCGGCGGCGCGTTGGTCGGCCTGTTGAAGAGCGGTTTCGGCGTTGGCCAGCCTGAGTTGAAGCCTATCTCGCGTCGCGATGGCTTGCGAAAGCGTTGCACCGAGCTCCGCTTCCCGCCGCGTCAATCGCTCGTTTGCTTTGGCCGCTGACGCTCTGTCCCGACACGCTTGCTCGAGTGCCGCCTCGGCTTCGCTCAACCGACCCATGAGAGTGTCGCGCACGCGGATAGCCTCCGCGAGGTTGGCACTGAACTCGGCACGGTGCTGTGCAAGGTTGTCGGATGAGGCGGCCACCTCCGACGCACACGACTGTTGGCTCTGCTGAAGCGCCGCTTCGACTTGCGCCAGTCTTTTTTCGAGCACCGCGCGGTCCGCGGCGGCTTGTCTCAACTCCCCATCGTGCTGTGCTTGACGCTCGGAGAGTTGCGCGGCATGGCTTGTCATCTCCACCGCCAGCCGCTGCTCCGCTTTCTGATGCGCCGATTCCGCCGTCGTCACTCTCGCTTCGAGCGCCTCCCGGCCTGCGCGTTCCTGTTCGATCGCTGCCCGAAAACCGGCCTCCCTTTCGCGAAGGCGATCCGCTTCTGTCTTGAAGTTCCGTTCGGCTTCGGCTGCGCTTGCCAGCGCGTCGCGAAGCTGACCCTCCAGTCGCTCTCTGCTGGCGGCCTCGGCTACACGCCGCTCACCCTGTTCCTGCAGCAATGCCGATTGTGCACGCACGCGATCGAGCTTGAAACCCAGGGCACGCAGCGAATCCCTGCCCTTGACGACGTAGTCGGAGGCACCGAGCTTGAGCGCGCTGACCGCTGCCTTCTCGTCCCACTCGACAATCAGGATGACAGGTAGGTGCAGCCCACGATTTGCAATGTCGTTGAGAATCGCGCGCGCATCCACACCAGGGTGGTCGTGCTAGACGAGCAGGATGTCGAAGGGGCGGGGGGCCCCGTCGACGCAGAATTCTGGTGGAATCGATTGAAATGCGCCCTTCTCCGGTGGAACAGCCTCGGTGATCTCGATCGACCACCGGGGATTGTGGACCCACTTTCGTGCGAGCGCGGCATCGCCGAGATACAAGAGCCGCAGCGGCTGTTTCGTGGGAGGAGCAGTGCGCTGGGAACGCTGCAGCGCGCTCACGATGTTACTCAGGTTGGCGATGAGCGATTCGTTATCTAGAACGTAGTCGTCTGCCCCGGCCCTCAGTGCCGCGGTCGGAGCTCCAACTTGCTCCGGCGCGACGACGATTACCGGCGCCGTTACCCCCCGATTGCGAACGTCATGCACGAACGACGCGCAATTTTGGTTCTCGACCTCGGCTTCAATGACCAACGCCGCGAGATCCGGGTTCTCCTTAATCCAGCGCAGCGCGGCGGACAGGTGTCCAACCCACGCCAATCTGATATCAGGTGCGATATCGCGAATCGCTTTGGCGGCGGGCTGGGTGGTGCGGCGTTCGTTTGCTACATAGAGGATTTTCATGCGCCCGACGTGGCAGCGAGAGATGTCGCTGGTCGGTTATCCGTGCCAAGGCCGGCCGGTGCAAATCGCGGGCCCACAGTATGCACGGATCGCTCCTGGGGAATCGATCGATCGGCCGACCTGCGCAAAATCTAGAGCGCGCACAGGTTCGTCAGCACGTGGTCGGCTGCGAGCTGTCAGCTGGGCGAACGAAACGACTGCTGGTGTGGCTCGAAGGAGGCCGGCGGGGTCCTAACGACTCTATCAGGTCGCGAACAACTCTGTGAGTCGAGGAACAGGTCTGTAATGCACATTGCTTCGGGAAGCCGTTCGCAAGGACGACCTGGCGGTGCAAAGTGGAAGAAAGGCCGGCAGATAAGTACCCGCCGGCCTTCACGTGTTACCGCTCAATTTCCTTGACCGGGAATTTCTTGAACGCCTTGTCGACTGACTTCGTGACCTGCTTGTCCGGGTCCTTACCGATCTCGTCCGTGACTTTCGCGCGATAAACCAGCGCATCGGTCTGGCGGTCGATGACATCAACGGTCAGAGCGCCTTCGACGTAGCGCCGGGTCCAAACGTCGCCGTAGAACGGCGCGCCCCAGTATCCGAATCCATACGGACGGCCCCAGTATGCCCAGCGTCTGTGCCAGTAGCCAGCGTAAGTCGGCCACCCGCTGCTGAGAACTGAGACTCGGTCGCTGTCGCGTTCCGAGATGCGAACAACCAGGTTGGCTCCGTCGCCGCTTGGTTCGAGCCCGCGCGCCAGAAGCTCGGTCGTGACGGCGTCGCGAAGGCGGTTCTGGACGAGCGTATTCTGCTCATCGATGGAACCGTCGGGCTGTACCAAGGGTCCGACCTCGACGCTAAACGTCTTGTACTTGCTGAAGTCCCTGTGGCGATCGTAGTCGACGCGAATATCCGTCGCCATGGCAACGGCAGGGAGTGCCAGAAGCCAGGAAGTCAGTGCAATCCTACCCAACATGACGAACCTCCAAGAGGCATCGGGACAGGCGCCTTAGCCTCCCTAACTATTAGGACGCGGGGACGCGGGCAGACGATCGTGCCCTGACGGACGGGTCACCATCCTCGACTTCGGCATCGCCACGCGCGCCAGAGCGGAGGAACCGGTCGAGCCGACCGCGGCGATCGCCACACGCACCGCCGAGGAGACGCCCTCGTTCGCCGGCACGCTGCCCTACATGGCTCCCGAGGTGCTGCGAGAGGCCGCCGACGCGCGCAGCGACATCTGGTCGCTTGGCGTCGTGCTGTTCGAAATGGCCGCCGGCCGGCGTCCGTTCGACGGCTCGCAGCACGGCGAGCTCATTTCGTCGATTTTGCTGACGCCGACGCCGGAGCTTCCGCCGAACGTGGGCGCGCGCGCGAGGCGATCACACGGGCGCTGGCGCTCGATCCGAACATCGCCGAGACCTACGCGACGTTGGCGAACATCAACACTGTGTACGACTGGGACTGGGCCGCCGCCGAGCGCACTCGGCGGCAAACTGACGGCTACGGCGTCGCGTACGCGTTGTCCGGACGTCGGCGCGAGGCGGAAGCCGTGCTCGCCGAGGGCGCGTACGGCCGATCAGGTCGCGGTTTCCCTCACCATGGTCGAGACCGCGCTCGGGCATCACGACCAGGCGATCGCTTGGCTCGAGCGCGCCTACGAGCAGCGGTCGGCGACGCTGTTCCTGGTGAATGCCGAGCTGAAATTCGACGCCCTGCGGCGGCATCCGCGCTTCCAGGACCTCCTGAAGCGCATGCGCTTTCCGCCTTCCTGACCGTCACGCACTACGATAGGACCATGTTCGGCCTCGGGCGGCAGGAGCCGCGGCACTACCGGGAAATGCTGCGCGTCGCCCGGGAGAACCGGTCGGAGTTCCCGTTCGTCTGGGCGTCAGCGTGGAAAGCACCGGCCGGTCGTCCTTCGCGCCCGGTTTCCTGAACGTCGATGGCGCTTCCGCGGTGGCGCACGCCGACTGGTTTAATTGCTGCAGATCCGCGACCAGCCTCTGCCACGATTCGCTTGGGCGGCCTGTCTCCAGGGGTGAGTTGGGATTCTCGTCGGGCCGCGCCGTACGGAGATACACATGCGCTGCCGCGGTTTCGGTCAGCGACGTTCGCAGTTCGTGCGCCAAACGCTCAATTCGCTTCAGCCCTCGTCGGTTCGCTTGTGACAGACCAGTTGCAAGGAACAGGCTGCGACGACGATCGCATTCCTCGAGAGTGTGGTCGCCCTGCATTACACAGGAGGCAGTCTTTGATCCTTGTGTCTGCGGCTTTCCACTCCAAAAGCATTTGGTAGCGGCACTCGAGTGCGCAGGCGCTGATCGCGTCAGCATTTGGATTGAACCTTCGGTTCGACAGTAGAAGTAGGGGGCTCCTGTCGGGCCGCATCGGTGAGTTCCGTTCCAGGCATCAGGCTGCCTCTTGGTGCAGCGCTTTCAGCTCCTGGAGGTTTGGCGGCCGCGCGCGCCAGGAGACGCGCGGTTCGGTGATCAACCTAGAGAGCACGTCGTCACGCAGGCGACTGAAGTTGGGCTCGAACGATGAGTGTGTAGCCTTGACCACCGCCCGCTTACGAGGCTCCGCACACTCGCGAGCTCTCCCAGAGGACGGACTGCTGCTCGAACACGCGGCGATAATTCCCGATGACCTCTTGCACGGACTGGCGCGCCTGCGTGCTGTCGGGATGAACCAGTAGCAGCACCTTCGTTCGTTCGTGGTCGATGGCGCCTCCCGGCGTGCGCCACTGGCCGTCAGCCTCCCAGACGGTGAGGCCGTCCGGAAACCGTTTCGTGACCTCATCGCGGAGGAAGATTTGCCACTCGAGCTCGCTCACCGCGCCTTTCGGACGCGCGAGGCCGAAGTACAGAGTGGTCCGTATCTGGGGCGTGGACGTCACGCCGCAGTCCATGGCCACCGTAAAACCCTGCGCATCAAGTCGAGGGGACCAGATCGTACCGGCCGCGACGCCGGCCGCGAAGATCAGGACGCCAATTGCTGCCGTCAATGAACGCATTACATCCTCCGGGCACATCCTACCTGCCTGCTGCACGAACCTCAACAACGCCGCAGCGTACTCGTCGGATCCCGATCGGCGGCCACACGGGCGCGAGCACCGACCTTGAGGCTACGCCGCTCGCATCGGAATCCGGCGCTCCTCGGTGGAAACTAGTCAATTAAGAGTTGCGATGGCGCATCGCACTGCGAATTCTGGAGCGACTCCGCCCGAAGGTCTGCGCGACGCGCTTGAGAAGGGCCGCTGATTGCTTCGGAGGTCGGCCGTTTCGCCGGCGGCACCTGGTCCCCCGGCGTGTCGAGAGCGTGGACGAGATCGAGGAAGGTGTGCGCGGCACGGATGTGCGCGTTGTGCAGCACATTGTGTGTCAGCAGATCGCCGGCGTACAGCCCTTCCTGGTTGAACCGGTGGAAACCGACGCGTCGGCAAGCGTCAGACAGGCAGCTCAGCATGCTGCTGTACCTGACGAAGGCTTCCATGTTGATGACGGTGTCGATGCGGCGACGGCGGGCACGCCACAGAAACAGCAGCGTGTCCCGCGAGTGACAGGCCGGAATGTGCGTCAAGGGTGATGATGTTGTCGGATGGGATGATCCCGAGGACCTCCACGCTCGACCGGATCTGCGTGAAGCAGAGAAAGTGCAGCGCGGCGTCCGGATGAAGCTCGCGCGCTTTCCTGAGGGAGGGACAGGCCACGACCATCGTCCCCATCTCGGCGAGCTGAATGAATAGGATGTTCCGCGGCCTGCCGACCGGAAAAGTGGCCAGTCCGATGAGGCGCTGGACGCGGTAGACGATGGTGAGGAGAAAAGCGAGCGGGATCCCGACCCAGTAGTCGATCGCCCGCATCAGGTCCGCATTCAAGGCAGTCTCGTTTCGAAGGGCACGGTTGTCGCCTCGTCCGCGCTCGTTCACCGCGCATTCCGCATGATCGACACCGCGACTATGCCGCCATTGAATCTGGCCCGGGCTCCGACAGCAGCAGCCTGACGGTGCGCAGCGGATGCCGCGCGTCGTCGCGAACCGTTGCCCAGCCGATTCTCCGCAGATAATGCGCTAGGAATGCGAAGAGCAGGACGGTCGTGATGTAAAGCACCGACCCGAGCCGGAACACATCAGAGGCGGCGTAGAGCGCGAGGCCGATGGATGCCGCGATGTTGCGCGGGCCCCGCTTGTCCGGCACCAGGAGCACGATCAGCAGGTGGCGGGCGACCCGCATCTTGATGCCGACGAACATCGCGAACGGAACGAGCGACCACCCGATCCGATCCTCCATGTCGAACCCGAGTCGCATCTCGACGTACCACAGCACAATCGTGAAGGGCGCGACCAGTGCGACCGCCGCGACCGTGTCGTAGATGTTGCCTTTGACCTGGTCGTGGAAGGTGAAGATGTTCAGGTAGTTGTCCCAGATGAAATAAGGGAGCACGAGACCGGCGAACAGGATGGCGACACAGATCATCGCCATGCCACGCCGCATGGTCAGGATCTGCCACGCGTACGCCGCCGGCGAGAGCTTCATCGTGATGGCGAGCGCCATCAGGATGTGACTGGCTTCGCGCCTCGAGCGAGCGAGGAAGAGCGCGCTCATGACCACGACGAGCATCGCGAGGTACGAGTCGTCCTGCACGTAGACGAACCGATGTCCGAAGTACGCGAAGTTCAGGTACAGGAGGGGAAAGAGGTACCACCGCGTGTTCAGGAAATACCAGAGGGACAGCGCGACGAACAGCGCGGCGAGCAGCAGGACCATGCCGTAGAACCCGATTCCCATCGCCGCTCCTATGGCATACAGCCCCGCCGCCGTGAGCAAGGCCGCCGGCGGATAGGGAGCTGATTCCTCCCTGGTCCACGTCGCCTTCTCGAGCGGCGTCTGTTCAAGGCGCGCCTTGGTGTACATGTCGAGCGGATCATTCAACACGACCTTGGCGACGTACGTATTGCCGATCGTGTCCCTGCCGTAGGTCTCGTACTGGTGAACGCCGCTGAGCAACGGGAAACGGGCGTAATCGACGTAAGCCCGCGGGACGTTCGGAATCGCCACGGCGATCATGTGCAGGACCGTCGCGGCGATCACCGTGTACTGAACGGGTCGGTTCACCCTTAACAGGAATCTGTCGACCGCCGCCGCCGCTTCGAGAAAAGTCACCTGCCTCCTGGGTCCGGCCGAGCCGTCTGGAGCAGCAGAGCACACGTCGAATCCGGATCGCCTGGCGACAGCTGTACACTTGGCACGAACCGTTCCAGTCGGAAAGTACAGCCTTGTCGCCCGCGTGTTGCAGCGAGGACACAGGTAGAAAAGATGATGCCCAACATCGCCGACATTATCCGTCAGCACGTGTCCCTCTCAGTTCGAGGCCTCGACCGGGTGTATCTGCATGGCTACATGCCGAAACTGCAAACCTCAGGCGGCCTCTGCTATTTCCTGCACGACCATCTCGGGAACCCGATTCCCTCGCCCGCACTTTTTCGCCCGATCCACGATCGCTTTGTTGCGGCCGTCGACGCCGTCGCTGCCCGTCATGCGATCCCGAGAGTGGAATTCGAGTCTGGCCAGGATAAAGACGCGATTGTTGCCGGGGATCGCACGGGAGTCACGGCTCGCGAAGGTGTCGTGATCCTCGGCGTGGCGCAAGAGAAGATGCGATCATTCAAGGCGCACAAACGCTGCGGCCCTGGGAAGGCCGTCACGTTCGACCTCTCGCGGCAATCCGTCTCGGTCAATCACACTTTGAGCATCAGATTCGTCTGATCTCCCGGACATGACGCACGGCTTCGAATGACGTGCGACAGACAAAAAGGAGATCATCGCGAACAACACAGACAGCAAGCTCTCACAGACGTTCGACCTGCCTCTTTACTTACTCCCGCGTGTATACGGCAGCACGACACGATTTCGACACCCCGCGAAAGGCCACATGGATCGCTGCGTCGCTGACCGAGCGACCGATAGAAGGGGTCCGAATCCTCGAGCCCGAAGCGCTCAGCGAATCGCGGCTCGCAACGGTTCATCACCCTGACTACATCAGGGCGGTAAGAACCGGGACTCCCAGCGGGCTCGCGGAGTCCAACGGGTTCGATTGGGATCCCGGCCTGTGGGACGCAATCCGCGCATCGAACGGCGGCGCAGTGGCTGCGGCGGTCCGCGCGCTTCGATCGGGCCGGAATTCAGGTTCGCTTTCATCAGGCCTGCATCGCGCACGCGCGGGATCAGGCAGCGGTTTCTGCACCTTCAACGGGCTGGCGCTGGCTGCGAATGCTGCGCTCTCCGAAGGAGCCCGCGCGGTGCTCACAGTCGACGTCGAGCGCACTGTGGCGGTGGCACATACAGCTTGGTCCGCGAGATTCATGAACTTCATCATCTGGACATCTCGGTGACGCGTTCGACGCGTACTCGCCCGATGATTCGTCACGCGCGACGCTGGACCTGGTGAGACACGCGACGCAATATTTGCCCCTGCTCCGACGTCGGCTGCTGGAGCTGGGTACGACGAAATTCGACCTGTGTATCTACAACACTGGCATGGATCCGTATGAGGACTGCCACACGGGCGGTCTCGAAGGCATCAGCATCGATGTCCTGCGCGAGCGCGAGCTGGTCGTGTTCGAGTGGGCGCGCGACCGCGGTCTACCAGTTACGTTCGTGCCGGCGGCCATTCCGACGTGCCTTCGGAACGCGAGCAGAACCCTCTGAATTCAACGGCGATTGATTTATTGGTGACCGGAATTTCGCCGATGGCTGCAGTGAGCCGGCTACGGGCGCTCCCGCGTTAAGCCGCTATCGTGGTGCCCTCCTCGGCCTTGCCGTCGGTGATGCGCTGGGTACGACAGTGGAGTTCAAAGCACGCTGCACATTCGAGCCGATCAGCGACATGGTCGGTGGCGGCCCGTTCGATCGGCAAGGGCTCATTCCCGAAACGTCCTTCGCACGCTGTACGGGCTGCTCGAGGCGGCGCAGCTGCCGTGTGCGATTCCATGACCTGCGCCACAGCGCCGCAAGCTTGTCGATCGCCGAAGGTGTGGAGCTGGCGGAGATCAGTTTGCTGCTGGGGCATTCCGAGCTGCGCGTCACGGCGGATCTGTACACGCATCTGCAGAAGCAGAGTGCAGCGAAGGCCGCGCGTCACATGGACGCATTGTTAACGCGCGACTATCGCCGTGGCGGCTGCCCTGCTGCGCACTGTCGACCACGTCTTGGCCACGGGGCAGGAGTACCGCAACCTTGGCCCGGACTACTATGAGCACCGCGACGTCGACCCGGGCGGGGGCCCGCGCCGTCCACGCACTCGAACGCCTCGCCGTCAAGGTCACGGTCGAGGCGGTCGCGCAGATCCTATTTTCTGAGCAGGTCGCCGGAGGAGTACCATGAAGCGCACCTGGACGATCATCGGGGTGAACGACGTCCGCGCGAGCTTCAAGTGGTACCAGTCTCTCTTCGGCCAGCCGCAGACGGCACCGGCCCACGACGAGTTTGGTCAACTCCTCGATTCGGACGGAACTGTCCTGCTCTGTCTCCACGAATGGGGCGCCCACGAGCACCCCTCCTTGATGAGTCCTGACCGCGCGACACCAGGAAACGGGCTCCTCTTGTTCTTTCGCGTCGACGATTTCGACCTGGCATTGCAAAGGGCCCGCGGGCTCGTCCCTCGGCTCGAAGAGGAGCCTCATATGAACCCGAATACTCGAACGAAGGAGTTCGCGGTCCGAGATCTCGACGGATACTACGTCACCATCAGCGCGCTTTAGGGTTCATCTGGACCACGGGTAGCGCCGCAGCGACGAACTTGCGATGACCGTACGGCGGGATGGCCGGGGGAGCACGCGAGTCTGACGCAGCGAGGACCCTGGGCTCGCGCAGACTGAGCCCGTTCGCGTAGGCTGAGTGCAGGAGTGTGACCTTGTCGTTCGTTGATGTCGACAAACTGAAGGTGACCGAACGCCTGGCGGGTTGGCGAGGGCGATACTTCCATGCCGTCAACATGACCGTCGCGCACTACGAATTCACTCGCGGCGCCTCGATTCATGAGCATCACCATCCGCAGGAGGAGTTGTACGAGGTGCTCGAAGGCGAACTCGAGCTCACGGTCGACGGCGTCACGCAGGTCGCTCGCGCTGGCGTGGCCGCGATCGTGCCGAGCAACGCGCGGCACTCGGTCCGGGCGCTGACCGATGGGCGGGCCATCATCGTCGACTCCCCGGCGAGGGCAGAGTTCGGCTAATCCACGTGTAACGCCGCGGCGATCTGGCGGCGTCTCCGGATTCCTCGGCACTTGCCGACTGCCCGGGAGCCATCGAGATCAGCCACTTCGCCTACGATTAGCTACCATCGTCGGCGTTCTTCGGCGGTCGAGTTCAGCCGACAACCCGGATGGCCTGACCATGAATCATCGAGGCGTATTTCTCGATCTGAACGGCTCGTGGAGCCACTCA
>JBKPCD010000277.1:0-21692 GCA_046727175.1 Acidobacteriota bacterium
CCGCTGTCCGATCTGGAACAGCGATCACAGCTGACCGGCCGTACAGCAGAATGGCCGGCAGCGACCGGCCACGTGAAACAGAATGAATGACTGTTGAGACTCACGTCGGCGTTGGCGGCCTTCGTCGAACTGCCGCCAAAGAGTCCGAATTTGCGGAAGTCTTGAGACTATTCATGGGACGCTAACGATTCGAAGGATGCCTAAGACCCGGGTTTGCACAGCTCCGCGGCCAGAGAGGCGCCCGTTCCGACGCTTCTTCTCGAACCTCGGTCCCGGCCTCATTACCGGCGCGGCCGACGATGATCCGTCGGGCATTTCGACCTATTCAGTGGCAGGAGCACATTTGGCTATCTGCCGCTCTGGACGGCCCTCTTCTCATTCCCCTTGATGACGGCCGTTCAACTCATGTGCGCACGGCTCGGGCTGGTGACGGGAGTGGGCCTCGCCGGTGTGATCCGCAGATGTTACTCGCGATAGGTGCTCTGGGGGCGCCTGCGGCCTCCTCGTGATCGCGAACGTGATCAACATCGCGGCGGATCTGGGAGGTATGGCGGAAGCCACCATGATGGGACCGGCGCCCCGGTCGCGCTGATGGTCCCCGTTTTCGGCGTGGTGATCGTATCGCTGTTGATGTGGTCGTCCTACCGGGCGATCGCCCGCGTATTCAAGTGGCTGACGCTCGTGCTCCTCGCCTACGTCCTCACCGCATTTGTCGCGCGCGTCGATTGGCGGCTCGCCACTTCAGGAGACGGTCATTCCGCACATGGCATGGTCGCGCGCCTCTTCTCCATCCTGGTCGCGATCCCTGACACGACGCTCTCTCCGTACTTGTCTTCTGGCAGGCGGCGCAGGAAGTCGAAGAAGAGCACGCGATCGGCTGCAATCTGGCGCAACGTCGTGGCGCGACGCGCGAGGAACTCAACGCCTGTCGCACGGACGTCACCGCCGGTATGTTCGCCTCGAATGCGATCATGTACTTCATCATCATGACCATGGCGGCCAGGCTCCATGCACATGGCAAGACGAACATTGCCACCGCGCAAGAGGCCGCCGACGCCTTGCGTCCACTGGCCGGCGCGGGCGCTTACTGGCTATTTACGCTGGGGTGGATGCGGGGCTCCCCAGAGTGGATTCGCGTCGCGCATCTGGTGGATCAATGCACGAAGGCGAGATGCCAGCGCCGGCCGACCGACCTGGCGGGGTCGCGAGTTCCAGCGGCAATAGGCGGCGAAGGCGCATCGATGCCAACGCACGACAGTGGCGGGCGTCATGATCTGCACCGCCTGCCGCCAGTGCGGCCAGACGCTCGAAAGGAGCATCCAGAGCAACCGGTCGATCGGACGGCGGCGCGGTCGTTTCGGGGTCGTCCGTTGTAGCGCGTCGAGTTCATGCCCGAGGACGAGAACTTCCGCCGCGAGTTCGAGTCGAGAGCGGATCGTAGCCCGAAGCGACGCCAGCAGGGCGACGAACAGCGCAGTCATGGTGTCCGAGAACGACATCAGCCTCCGGCCCGCAACCGCAACGGCCACAACGCGTATCACGCACGGAAGGACACGGGGACCGGACCAAGATACCCGTGACCAAGAACACGAAGAGTAGTCGCCATCGAGCTGAGAGGCGGTTGCGAAGCCGAACCGGGGGAAACTAGTCCGACGATGATCATCGCAACGCTTCTTCTGGCCGCACTTTCCGTCGAGACGCGGGTATTCCCCGATCCCCTGTGCGAGAACCTCCCCGAGGTGAGGCCTGACGTGAAGACCTGGGTCACCCAGGTCGCCCCGGAACTCGCGCAGGTTAGCGTCCGGGATCTGCCCGAGAAGACGGCCCTCGACGTGTTCGGTCGCGCAGCGGCGGCCGGCTGGGGAAGCGTCGACGTCCTCACCAACAGCGTGTTCCGAGAGCCGTGCACCTTCTATTTCTCCCGAGAGGCGCTTCGCGCCGTGGACGCGGCCTTCGTGCTGGACCTCGTGACCGTCATCCAGGGACAGGACAAGAAGGGGCAGGATTTCGAAATGACCGCGCTCCTCGCCGGCCGCGGCAAGCTCGTCGTCTTCTACGACCGCGACGGGATCGTCTACAGGAACGAGGGGCTGGGCCGCGACTTCACGCTCTCCTCCCGGGTCGAATTCGAAACGCCGGCCGCCGGTGTGCTCGAAAATGTCCAGGGGCTCTGCGCCAAGGTCCTGCTGCTTGGTTGCGTGCGCGTCCGCTCCCTCGTGAAGGTCGGCGAAACGCTTAAGGTAAAGGCCGGGACGTTCACCTCTGAGAGGCGCTTGAGGCCGATCCATGCTCGGGAGGCGCGTCAGCTACGAATCTACCTGGTGAGCGAAAATCGACGCCCTCGCACAAAATGGGTCCATGGCGACCAGCGCGTCTGCGCTGTCACCGTGTCTCAGTTGTGTCTCAGTTGACCCGCGGACCGCGATGAGCGATGCTGCGGCCGTTCGCGTAAGTGCTTGATTGGATGACTGTTGAGGATTGGCTGGGAGGCAGGGATTCGAACCCCGATAACGTGGTCCAGAGCCACGTGTCCTACCGTTGAACGACCTCCCAGCAGGCGCGGAGAAACCTCGATTATATCGACCGCCGAGCGACCGACGCAACTTACTCCAGCGCCGTCCGCACCGCCTTCACGATCTGATCGAGATCGTAGGGCTTCCCGATCACCTCGATCGCCCCGGTAGGCCCGACGAGCTCGTCGAGCGCACGCTTGTTCGTCGTCGTCACGATGACTCGCCGGCCGCGCATGGCGAAGGTCGTCATCAGCAACTGCAGGAAGCGCCAGTTCCGATCGTAGGGAATGCTGATGTCGTAGATGAAGACCCTCGGCTGGTGACGTTCGACGAATGCGAGAAAGTCCGTTTCACCGTCCCGAATCTCTTGAATGTGCGCGGTCACGACGTTCGTGAATCCGGAGTGATACAGACATTCCCGCACCATCTCCACCGTGTCGTCGCTGCTGTTCACGATAGCGATGACCTCGCTTCGCTCCATTTGCGCCTCGGCCATGTTCGACACTTCGCGCGTACCTCCTGGCTCGAATTCCGACGAGGCTGCCGATCTCATCGGGAAGAGAAAGAGCAAACGTCGAGCCGACACGTTCGACCTCGGCCGCGGGCGCTAAGCTCTCTTCCTGGGACTGAATTCGCGTGGACTGCCACTCAGCCGAAAGCCTGTCGGCGCCCTCGCGCGCGAGGACGCGGTTGGGTCGCGACGCGGCAGTTGAATTGTTCGCGCCAACAGAAACCGGGGTGATTCAATCTGTCGGCGAGGACCTGCAAACTACGGCTGGTTGTCGAGGCTCCGCCACAAATACCAGCACGCGACGGAGCGGTACGGCTTCCACGCCTCGCCGATCTTGCGAATGCGATCGGGGCTGGGCGTCTTCCGAAGCCCGTAGGCCTTTCGAATCGCATTCACGATCCCGAGATCTCCGACAGGCAGCACGTCGGGGCGATGCAGCCTGAACATCAGGAACATTTCGGCCGACCATCGCCCGAGTCCCTTGACCTGCGTGAGCGCCGTGATGACATCTTCATCCGGCAGGTGATCGAGCGCGTCGAGATCGAGCGAGCCACCGACCACGCGCTGACAGAGGTCGCGCAGGTAACCAGCCTTCTGACGACTGATGCCGACTTCGCGCAATTGCTCGTCACTCAGCGCCGAAACGACTGCCAGATCCGGTCTCCCGTCCGGCATGAGGGTCATCAGCCGTCCGTAGATCGTCGCCGCAGCTTTCGTCGACAGCTGCTGAAACACGATCGCGCGCACGAGTGCTGTGACGTGATCCATGCGCTGTGCAGCAGCCAGTCCGCACGGACCGTTTCGCTTGATGACCGCCGCGAGAACGGGATCGCGGCGCAGAAGGAGCCGTCTGGCGCGCGCGTAATCGATGTTCGGCACCCGACCGTTGATCTCAGACTGATTCTGAGTCGATCGTTCGCCAGCAGATTTTCGTCGGAAGCGAGAACCCGTGGAGGACTGAAGCGTCACGACTCATGATGATATCGCGACGGTGCTCGCTCCCGCTCTGAATGAGGGCACCGGGCCCACGCGCCTTCGGAGGGGCCCCGCGACCGTGGAGTCGCGGGGCCGGGCGCGTGAGCCTCTTCGCGCGCGCAAGCGCCGAAAGCCGCAAGGCTATTCGACGTCGCGGTCCGTGCGATCCGACTCATCCGATGTGGACATTTCCGACGCCCCAGGCGAAGGCACTTGGTCCCCTTCGGGACCACTCTGCTCGCGACGACGCCTGTGACTTGCGATGCCGCCCTTGCGCCCTGCGTCGCGCGCTTCCTCGCTCGTCCACTCGTGAGCCGTGCCCTTCTGATGTGCGGCCTTGCCGCCCTTGCTCGCAATCTCTCGCTGTTTCGCCCGATCCATCGACGCAAATCCGCGATCTTCCTTTGCCACATGTCCCTCCCGCGTGCGAAGGCTCGTTCGGTCTGTTCCCCGGAGTGCGGTGCCGCACACCGGTCGAGCCAACGACTGCAACGGCGGTGCCACGCTGGGATGCATTCCCGGCGGCGAACCTGTTGACTCGCCTTCAAATAGCCTCGTGCAGAACTGCGGAACGACATTACCGATGGCCGGTAGTTTCCGCGCCTCTTCCGCCGCGAACTGGCCGTCAAGCTCAGCAGCAGACAGCGGAGATGCCCCTACTAGGAAAAGGAGTACTCACGGAGACGCGCTGTCGATGTGTCGAAAAAGGCGATCAGGGGGGAAGAAGTTCCATAGCAGCTCGGAGCCGGGCGGACGTCCGCTCCCGGCCCAGCAGTTCGAGTACGTCGAAGAGGCCCGGGCTGACAGCTCGCCCCGTGACAGCTACACGCGTCGCATGTATGAGGGCCGCAGCCTTCACACTTCGTTCTTCTGCAATGCCGCGCAGCACCGACTCGAGGTCAGCCTTATCGAAGGGGTCCACAGAAGAAAACGCACGATCAAGGGCTTCCATGTGCGCCCGCATCCCGGGGAGGCGAAGGTACCTATCAACGGCCGATCGGTCGTAATCAACGACCTCGACGAAGAACGGCCGGCCCTCGTCAACGAACTGACCAAGCTTCTTCACGCGCGGTTTCAACAGATCGATGACGCGGTGCAGCCATTGACGCTGCCTGTCGAGGAATTCGTCGCGCCAGAAGCCGCTCTCCCGGAGGATCGGCGCGAGGCGCTCGACGATCTGCTCCGCAGGCAGACGCGCGATGTGCTGCTGATTGAACCAATCGAGCTTCTCGGAGTTGAACACGGCGTTGCCGCCGCTGATGCCGTCGAGCGTGAACTGCGCGATGAGCTGATCGCGCGTGAAGAGCTCCTGATCGTTTCCAGGCGACCAACCGAGCATCGCGAGGAAGTTCACCATCGCCTCGGGAAGATAGCCGAGACGCTGGTACTCCATCACTGACGTGGCGCCGTGGCGCTTGCTCAAGCGCTTCTTGTCGGGGCCGAGGATGAGCGGGACGTGGGCGAAGCTCGGCGTCTGCCGTCCCAATGCGCCGTAGAGAAGGACCTGCTTGGGCGTATTTGAAATATGGTCGTCGCCGCGGACCACGTGCGTGATCTCCATCTCAACGTCGTCGACGACCACCGACAGATGATAGGTGGGCTGGCGATCCGACCGGAGAACAACGAAATCTTCGATGTTGGCGTTGTCGAACACAATCGAACCGCGAACGAGATCGTGGAACGTCGTCTGCCCTTCAGGCACCTTGAAGCGGATCGCGCGCGGCGAACCTTCGGCCTCGAGCCTTGCGACATCGCTGCGAGACAGCGCGAGGCACGTGCGATCGTAGATCCAGCCTCCGCCCGCGGCCTCGGCAGCTTCTCGTTTCTGGTGAATCAGCTCGGAAGAGCAATAGCAGTAGTACGCGCGACCTTCCTGAACGAGGCGGTCAGCAATCGCGCGATGCCGATCGAGCCGTTGCGACTGAAAATACGGCTCGCGCGGTCCCCCGATGTCGGGCCCTTCGTCCCAATCCAGGCCAAGCCAACGGAGTCCGTCGAGTATGCCCGTCACCATGTCCCAAGACGAACGCTCGGCGTCCGTATCTTCGATCCGCAAGACGAACGTGCCCCCGTGTCGTCGCGCGTAGAGCCAGTTGAAGAGCGCCGTGCGCGCACCGCCGACGTGCAAGTAGCCTGTTGGAGACGGAGCGAATCGGACGCGAACCATCACTTGATACTAATCGCGATCCGGTAGCTCGGTGGCTCGGTCGCTCGGTGGCTCGGAAGCCTGCTGCCTTACTGTCGGATTGCCGAGCAACCGAACTACCGAGCGAACGAACTCCCGGTTTCGTGATGGGTCAATCTCGATGCTCCTCCAGAACACCAGCAACGCATCCGACACGAATGCCGACTCAGAAGACTTCCCCGAAGTAGCTCCAGAAATGCTCGCGCGATTTCTCGAGCAGCGATCGATGCTGCCACGCCGCAAGCTCCAGACGTCTGGAGCGACGAAGATCCGCCTCGAAATCCCGGAGGAAGCGGGCGGCGAGCTCGCGGCTGACGACCGCGACGTTGATCTCGTCGTTCAGCTCGAGCGACCGGTTGTCGAAGTTGGCCGAACCAAACATGCTCAGCGTACGATCCACGACCACCACCTTCGCGTGCATCATTGTCGGCTGATACTCGTATATCTCGACGCCGAGACCGAGCAGCCGCTCGTACATCTGCCGCGAGGCATACTTGACCGGCATCGCGTCGGTGATATCCCCCTCCACGAGAATCCTGATGCGGACACCGCGCCGTACGGCGTCCTCGATCGCCGACATCGTCGACTCGTCCGTGACGAAATACGGACTGGTGATCTCGAGCGTGCGGCGCGAGCACGCAATCGTGAGCAGATAGAGGCGCTTCAGAACATTGCTTCCGCCGCTGTACGAGCTCGTGACGAGCAGCGAAGATCCTTCGGCGTCCAGCACGGGGGGAACGACCAAATCGAGCTCCGGCGAAACCGGATCGCCGGATTCGGCGAAATTCTCGTAGAACGCGCCTTCGAGAAGGCGAACAACCGGACCACGCAGCCTGACCTGCGTGTCACGCCAGTGATCGTGATCCTGCGCGTCGCCCATCCAGTGATCGGCGACACCAACGCCTCCCGTGAACCCGACATCTCCGTCCACGACCAGAATCTTGCGATGCGTCCGGTAGTTCACTTCGAGGATGCTGTACCACTTCGTCACGTTGAACCGCCGCAGCTCGCAACCGGCGTCCCGCAGACGGCGCGCGTGTGTGGCGTCCATCGTGCTGGCACCGACGGCGTCGGTCAGCAGCCTGACGCGCACACCACGCCGCGCAGCGCGCTCGAGCGCATCGGTGAACTGGTTCGCGATTTCGCCCGCGTCGTAGATGTACGTCTCGAAGCTAATCCGCCGCTTCGCGGCGTCGATCGCCTGCAGCATCGCAGGGAATATCTGATCGCCGTTCGCCAGGACGTCGTAGTGATTCCCGCGCGTCAAGTCGGATCCAACCAGCACAGCGAGATAGTCCGCGATGTGCGGTTCCTCGGCGCCAATCGCGGTCCGGAGGCGAATCGTCTCCTGATCCTGGACCAGCATCAGGCCCGCGGCGGCGACCGCAGCCGCGGCCAAAACAATGATGAACGCGCGACGGACCGGTCCCACGCGGGACATGCAGAAGAGCTGTGCAATTCGGGGGCCGTGCCGTACAAGTCAAGTTTTACAGCTCGACGATTGGTCCAACTCGCTGCATCGAGCGGAATTCTGCGCGGCCGCAGGCTTGCTACGTCACCTCTCTTTGCTGACGATTTGGCGACGTACCGTCTCTTCGGTTCCAGAGCGCCTGATAGAATGACCGCCTTCACAAGGAATTGATGATGACAATCGCCGGCGACGCTGTCGCCGTGCGCGACGTCGATCTCCGCAACGCCACTCCACGCTGGTGGCTCGTCGCGCTGCTCACGACTGGCATGACGCTCTGTTACGCACAGCGTGGCACGCTTTCCATCGCTACTCCGGTGATGATCCGGGAGCTCGCGATCAACACGGAAACGATGGGCCTCATGCTGTCGGCGTTCTCGTGGTGCTACTGCTTCATGCAGGTACCATCGGGTTGGATTGTGGACCGGTTCGGCGTCCGTCGAGCCTATGCGTATGGCTTCGGGCTGTGGTCGATTGTCTGTGCGCTGACCGGTGCCTTCAGGAACATTGCGGCGATCATGTTCTTCCGGATCGCGATGGGTGTGGGCCAGTCGGTCGCTTTTCCTGCGAGCGCGCGTACCGTTGCCAACTGGTTCCCCGACACTCAGCGAGGGCTTGTGAACTCCAGCTATCTCATTGGCGTCCGGCTCGGACAGGCGCTGATCAATTCCGCGGGCGTCGCGCTGATTGCACTCTATGGCTGGCGAATGTTCTTCGTCGTCAGCGGCCTGGTGCCACTTCTGTGGATCGTGCCGTGGACGATCGTACTGCGCCGCTGGGAAACGCCCGGAACGACGGTCGCCGCACAGACTCTCTCGAACCGGTTTACGTTCGCGTCCAGCTTTGGTCTGCTGCGACACCCGACGGTGCTTGGTACATTCCTCGGGTTCTTCGCCTTTGACTACGTCTGGTTCGTCTTCGTGTACTGGCTGCCCGGTTATCTCCGGCTCGAGCGTCACTTCACACCCGCACAAATGGCATTTCACGCATCGTTCCCGTTCATCGCGATGTCCGCGGTGATCGTGCTGTCCGGTATTGCCACCGATCGACTCATTGCCGCAGGATTTCGCGAGTTGCGTGTGCGCAAGACGTTCATTGCGACTGGCTTCGCAATCGCGCTGGCGATTGTGCCTGCCGGGCTGGTCCATGACAACGGCACATCGGTTTGGCTGTTGTTGATCTCGCTCTGTGGACTCGGCCTGGCCGCCCCAAACACGTGGAGCATCACGCAGGCGTGCTGCGCGAAGCGTCTCGTGGGCACTGTCTCCGGCATTCAGAACTTCGGTGGCAACGTGGCGGGCATCATCGCGCCGTGGCTGACCGGGGCAATCGCGCACCGAACCGGCTCATTCGCATCGGCGTTTGTCGTCTGCGGATTCATCCTCGTCGCTGGCGCGCTCGCCTACTGGTTGCTCATGAACGAAAAGGTTGATAGTGATCCTTCTATCGATGCTCCCGTCACGCCTGCTCCTCGTCAGACAGAAGTTTCCTGACCTTCGGCTCGCCGACGTTCGTGCGGAGGCACGTCGCCGGCTCGAGCAGGCTCGCTTCGCCGCGCGCGTTCACCCCGGCGCCCGCGTGGCGATTGGCGTCGGGAGTCGCGGCATCGCCAAGATTGGCGTCATCGTCCAGAGCGTCGTCCAGTACTGGCGCGATCACGGGATGGCGCCCTTCATTTTTCCCTCGATGGGAAGTCATGGCGCGGCGACGGCCGAAGGCCAGGCGGATGTCCTCGCACATTTCGGGATTACCGAACAGTCGATGGGCTGCCCCGTCGTCAGCTCCCTCGACGTCGTCTCGATCGGGAAGACCGACGATGGGATCGAGGTTTTCATGGATGCCGCAGCACACGCATCCGATGGTGTGATGATCGTCGGGCGCGTGAAGTGGCACACGAACTTCGACGGGCGGCTGGAGAGCGGCTTGATGAAGATGATGGCGATCGGTCTGGGGAAATTCGCCGGCGCGCAAAAGTACCACGCGCACGCCCAGCGTCTCGGCCTCGAGCACGTCATCCGCACGGCAGGCCGCCGGGTGCTGCAATCGGGAAGGATGATCGGGGGGCTGGCGATCCTCGAAGATGCGCATCACAACACGGCAAAGCTCGACGCCGTGCCAGCCGACTGCATGGAACAGCGCGATGAAGAGAATCTCGCGCTCGTGAAGTCCTGGATGCCAAGGCTGCCCTGTGATCTCGACGTCCTCATCGTCGATCGGATGGGCAAGAACATCAGCGGCACCGGCATGGACGCGAAGATCGTCAATCGCGGGCCCAACTCCGAATACAACCCCTGGCCCGGATTACCGTCAATCCGGCGGATCTTCGTCCGCGATCTGGATCCGCAGACCAACGGCAACGCAGTCGGAATCGGCATGGCGGACGTGACGACCGACCGCCTCGTGCGGCAGATCGATTGGGAGCCGACGCGCATCAACGCGCTGAGCTCCGGCGTGCCGTCGCGCATTCGCGTCCCCGTGCATTTTGCGAGCGATCGCGAATGCCTGCAGTGGGTCGCAGCCACGGCCGGGAAGATGGACCCTGCCGAGGTGGCGTACGGCTGGATTCGGAACACGCTCGACCTCGATCGGCTGGCGATCAGCCCGAACCTCCGCCACCAGATTGAGACGCAGCCGCAGCTCGGGATCGAAGGAGAGGTCGAGGTGACGTGGGACGAAACGGGAGATCTCGCAAGTCCCTTTGAATGATGCCGCGCGCGCGCCAGGCGCGGTCGATCGATCGATCACTATTGCTGAGCACCGTTCCCCGATCGTCCGCTGCCCGTTCCGTGTTCGATCGACGTCTAATCACAGCAATTCCGCACCCATGCGCTCGCTCGCCGCTTGACCGGTCGCGGCGATGAGCGTATCGTCCGCCACAGATTTCTAGCCGTTCGTCCCGCGTTCTTCGCTTCTCGCCCTCATTCGACGGCCTCTGGCACCTGGGAGATTTCAGGAGGAGGGATCCATGAAGCGCGCGATTGGTTCACTTGTTGCCGTCGCCGTCTTTCTGGCGATGGGCGGCACGAGCAATGGCCAGGGGGGCACGACGTCCACGCTGGCAGGGGTGGTCGTGGACGGGAGCGGCGCCATGATACCAGGCGCCGACGTTGTGGTCCGGCACAATGCCACCGGCGTGACCGTGTCGGCGGTAACGAACTCGGAAGGCGCCTTTTCGTTCCCCGCCCTCAACATCGGTCAGTACACCGTCACGGTGTCGTTGCAGGGATTCAAGACCGCTGTCATCAACAACGTGGTGCTCACCTCGGGCGCCGGCGCGAACGTTCGCGCGACGCTTGAACTGGGCGCGGTCGAGGAAACGGTGACGGTATCCTCCCAGTCGGAGATCGTCCAGACCCAGAACTCGACGATCTCGACGACCATCAACGCGAATCAGATCACGAAGCTGCCGCTCATGAGCCGCAGCGCGATGGATTTCGTGCCGTTCATGCCCGGCGTCGCGACCGCAAACGGCAACCGGCAGTCGATCATCAATGGGTTGCCGCGCGGGACGATCAACATCACGCTCGACGGCGTCAACATCCAGGACAACACGCTGCGGTCGACCGATGGGTTCTTTGCGATTGTCTCGCCGCGCCTGGACGCCATCGAGGAGGTGACGGTCCAGACCGCTTCGCAGGGCGCCGACAGCGGCGGGCAGGGCGCCGTGCAGGTGAAGTTCGTCACGCGCGCGGGGACCAATAACTATGTCGGGAGCGGCTACTATTTCTACCGCAACGACGTGTTGAACGCGAACACCTGGTTCAACAACCGGAACGGCAACCCCAAGCCGTCGCTGCTCCAAAAGCAGGGCGGCGTGCGGGTCGGCGGCCCGATCCTGCGCAACCGGGCGTTCTTCTTCCTGAACTGGGAAGAGACGCGCAATCCGAGCGCGACGTCGCGGCAACGTATCCTACTGAACACGCAGGCGCAGCAAGGGATCTTTACGTATACGGCCGACGGCGTCACGCGATCGATCAGCCTGCTCGAGCTCGCCGCGGCGAACGGCTACACGTCGACCCACGATCCCACAATTGCGCAGGTGCTGAGCGACATACGGAATTCGACGACTGTTGCCGGAGGCCTCACCAGCGTCGATGCCAACCTCGATCGCCTGACGTTCAACAACGATGTCGAGTCGCGCAATCATCTTCCGACGGTGCGCGGCGACGTCAACCTGACCGAGAAGCACCGCGCCAGCGTCGCCTGGAACTACCAATCGCCATATTCCTTCCCTGACACGCTGAACAACCGCGACGCGTCGTTCCCCGGCTTTCCCGTGGCCGGCGGACAGGAGTCGAAGCGCATCGCGTTCAGCACGTGGATCCGTTCGAACTTCAGTAGAAACCTGGTGAACGAGGCACGGTACGGGTACAGCGGCGCGCCGGTGTTCTTCAATCCCCAGTTCGCCCCCGACCTGTGGAGTAAGACTCCCGCGCCGACTCCCGGCGTGAACCTGACCTTCCCCTCCGTGGGGTCCACCTTGCAGTCGCCAGCAAGCAATCCCACCACGCAGTGGCGTAACGCCACGGCCGACCTGTTCGAAGATACGTTGACGTGGCTGAAGGGGCTGCACAGCATCACAACGGGCGTGTCCTGGACGCAGTACACCTTCCACCGGAAAGACCAAAGGATGCTACCCACCGCGACCCTCGGCGTCGTTGCCAGCGATCCCGCGCTGGCGATGTTCAACGGCACGAACTTCCCGAACGCGTCGTCAGCGCAGATGACGGCAGCGCAGAATCTGTACGCGCTGCTCACCGGCCGGATCTTGTCGGTCGCCTCGGATGCGCGCATCGACGAGGCGACCGGCAACTACGCGTATCTCGGGGAGGGCGTGCAGCGGGCGCGCATGCGAGAGACCGACGTCTTCATCCAGGATCAGTGGCGCATCCGGTCGAACGTGACGATTAATGCAGGCGTGCGATACAGTCTGCAGTTCCCCTTCTCCCCGCTGAACAGCAACTACAGCTGGGCGTCGATGACGGAAGTCTGCGGCGTCTCCGGTGTGGGCAGCGACGGCACGTGCAATCTGTTCCAGCCTGGAATACGGGCCCCTCGTACCGCGCTGCCGCAGTTCACGGGAGGCACGCCGGGGTACGACACGGACACGAACAACATCGCGCCGAATATCGGCGTTGTGTGGACGCCTCAAACGCGACGAGGGTGGCTCGACAAGCTGATGGGGCCGCCGGATCAGTTCGTCATTCGCGCCGGCTATTCGCGGAATTACAGCCGGCCCGGGCTGAACGACTTCACCGGTCCATTCAACAACAATACCGGGCTCGTGCAGTCGCTGACCCAGGTGCCGACTGCGTTCATGCTGCTCCGTGATCCGTCTTCGCTGACGCCGCCGCCGTTCCCCGCCGCGCCGGCATATCCGCTCACACCTGCGTTGACCAGCTCCGTCAACGGTTTCACGCCGAACATCCAGGTGCCGTCCGCGGATTCGTTCACCGTCGGTATCCAGCGTGCGCTCAATCGCGACATGTCGGTGGAAATCCGGTACGTGGGCACGAGAGGTTACGATGCGTGGATGGTTCAGAACTACAACGAGTTCAACTTCATCGACAACGGGTTCCTGAACGAGTTCAGGAAGGCGCAGGCAAACCTGCAGGCGAACATCGCCGCAGGCCAGGGCAACACGTTCGCGTACACCGGAGCGCCGGGTACTTCACCATTGCCGATCTTCCTCGCGTACTTCAACCGCGTCAATGCCGCGCAGGCGGGCGATGCCAGCAAGTACACCGGCGGAAACTGGACGAGCAACACGACGCTCGCGTTCCTCGCCGCGCGGAATCCCAACCCGCACGCGTTCGCGTGTTTCAGCGTGTCGGGCTGCACGGACGCGAACCGCCAGAATGGCTTCATCGGCAACGCGACGTTCCGCAACAACGCGGCGGCTGCGGGCCTGCCCGCCAATTTCTTCATCGTGAACCCCGACGCGCTCGCCGGCGCGAACGTGACCAACAGCATCGGCTCTACGCGGTACGACGCGCTGCAGATGGAGCTGCGCCGCCGGTTCGCGGGTGGGCTGCAAGCGCAGGCCAACTACGTCTACGGCCACCAGTACGCCTCGAACCTGCTCGCGCTCCGGAAAGCGCAAGTCGATCTCCGGCAGACGAGCGATCCTGGCGACATCACGCACACTTTCAAGATGAACGTCGTCTACGACCTACCGTTCGGCGACGGCCACCGGTTCGGTTCCGGCAACGCCCTGCTCAGGCGGCTCACCGGCGGCTGGCAAATCGGCGTCGCCTCCATCGTACGGAGCGGCGAGCTCGTGGACCTCGGCAACGTCCGTCTGGTCGGGATGACCCAGCGTGATGTGGAGAAGATGTTCAAGCTGCGGTTCGATGACGCGGGTCGCCACGTCTACGTGCTGCCGCAGGACGTGATCGACAACACGATCGCCGCGTTCAACACGAGCCCGAGCTCGCCCACCGGCTATGCCGGCGCGTCTCCGACGGGCCGATACTTCGCGCCGGCCAACGGTCCCGATTGCATCGAGGTCGATGCCGCCATGCGCTACGGCGACTGCGCGCGACGAACACTTGTCGTCACCGGTCCGCTGTTCCGCCAGACCGACCTCCGTTTCAACAAGCGCACGACGATCGCCGGACGAACAAACGTCGAGTTCGGTGTCAACGCGCTGAACGTCTTCAACCAGGCGAACTTCCTGCCAGTCGGGCACGTCGGGACCATCACCAGCATTACTGGCGGAGCCGGGAGCGGGACGGCGAACTCAGGGACGAACGTCCTGACCAACTACGAACTAACGGCGTTGGCCGGCACGAACACCTCGCGCCTCATCGAGCTGGTCTTTCGAGTCAACTGGTAAACACGAGGCGATGTCGCGCAGACGCAGGACCGTCAAGCCTGCGTCTGCGACGGGAGGAGTCTCGCGGTTGATGATGCCGTACCAACATTGGAGGGGGTCAACAATCCTTAGAGTCGTTTCGCTGCGGCAGCAACTTATAGAGCTGAGCCGCACGCCTGACGCGCGATGAAGAAGACACCTAGGCGCAGCAAGAGCGCCCACATGTGAAGGGCTACGGCATTCCCGCGGTTCGCAAGGGCATGCTGGAATGGAAGCGTGTCAGCCAGCAACTCCGTCAGTCGCGCAACTACTGGATCGCCACGACGACGCCCGACGGGCTGCCGCATGCCGTGCCGGTGTGGGGCGTCTGGGTGGATGGAGCGCTCTATTTCGGAACGGACCGGCGCTCCCGCAAAGCGCGCAATCTGGCGACGAATCAGGGAGCCGTCGTCCATCTCGAGGGCCGAGACGATGCGGTCATTCTCGAAGGCTTTGCAGAGGAGATCACCCCTCTCAATGCGCTTGGGGCCCACCCCCAAGCGCTGCGGCTCGACTCGCTGACGCTCGCTCGCCGCGGCCGCAGGCGCTACTACCGAGCCATCGTCCGGATTTTCTGAGCTATCGGCGCATTTGCTGAACAGGACCGTGTCCAATCGCGACGTCGATGAAGCCTGGCGTTACCACAACGGCACAAAGCACTCGCCGGAGAGCGTGCGCGCCGACCGGCATACGCTCGACTGGGCCAACCGGCCGCGCTCGCTGAAGATCTACCGCGATCTCGAAGCAGTCCCGCTGCCGCGCGATCTGCCGGGCTCGGAGGCGCCGGCGCTTGGCATAATCTCTGGCGCATCCGAGGCTCCCGGCAGCGACGCGCTGCCCGATCTCCAGAGCCTCGCCTACATATTGTTTCTCTCCGCGGGCATCACCAAGCGTATGCAAATCCCGGGCGGCGAGATCGCGTTCAGGGCGGCTTCGTGCACCGGAGCGCTGTACGAGATCGAGCTGTACGTCGTGTGTACGGACCTCCCAGGACTGCACACCGGCGTCTACCATTTCGACCCGGCAGACTTCGCGCTGCGCGTCTTGCGCAGGGGTGATTACCGCGCCGTGCTGGTGCGTACGACTGCGGACGAAAACTCGATCCGTCACGCGCCCGTGACGATCGTGTGCGCGGGGACCTACTGGCGAAACGCCTGGAAGTACCAGGCACGCACGTATCGGCACTTCGGCTGGGACAACGGGACGATCCTGGCCAACATGCTTGCCGCGGCAACCGCGCGCCGCCTTCCCGCGCGCGTCGTCTGCGGTTTCGTCGACGACGCGGTCAACAAGCTGCTCTCGGTGGACAGCGCACGAGAAGTGGCGTTCTCGATGGTTGCACTGGGCCGAATCGCCGACTCGGCACCGGATTCGCCGCCCGTCGAATCGCTCGTGCTCGAGACAGTTCCGGTCTCCGGTTCCGAGGTCGACTACCCGGCGATGCGTCGCATGCAGGAGGCTTCGTCCCTGAACACCGAGCGCGAAGTCGCGGAATGGCACAAGACTGCGAGCGCGATCTCAGACGCCGCCGCGCACGCCGGGCAGTCCGGAGCAGACGCCGCCGGCAGACTCTTCGCACTGCGTCCGGCGACCAGCGCTGCGCTGCCTCGTGACTCGCTCGAGGAGGTGATTGTTCGGCGCGGTTCGACACGCCGGTTCCGCCGCGGCGCGTCCTGGAGCTTGGAGCAGCTTTCTACAGCGCTCGTCTGTGCGATGCGCGGGATACCAGCGGACTTCCTGGGGACGGGCTTGGGTGCCGCCCGAGGCTCGACGGCGCGGCTGTTGAACGATTTCTACCTGATCGTCCACGCCGTCGACGAGTTGGCACCTGGCGTTTACGTCCTCGATCGTGAACGGTGGGCACTCGAGCTGTTGAGGGCAGGAACTTTTCGCGACGAGGCGGGATTCCTGGGCCTCGAGCAGGACCTCCCGGCCGATGCGAGCGCGGTCGGATTCTTTCTCACGGATCTGCGCGACGTCCTCGATCGACTCGGGAACCGGGGTTATCGTGCGGCGCAGATCGAGGCCGGAATTCTCGGCGGCCGTCTGTATCTCGCGGCTTACGCGCAGCGTTTAGGAGCGAGTGGGCTGACCTTCTATGACGACGAGGTGGTGAGCTTCTTCTCGCCGCACGCGGTCGGGAAGAGCACCATGTTCTGTATGGTGCTTGGCAAGAGCGTGAAAGCGAGAACGTGAAAGTTTCGGAGACCGCGACTCGTCGGAAGGAACTCTCGGCCGGCCTTCGCGCGAATCTTGAGCGAAGGCTGGCGGTGAGGAGAGATTCGAACCCCACGAACGCGTTTTTCTAAGATGATGATGGCGCGCGAGTTCGAAACCGGTCCGTTCATGGCTGCAGGAGGTCCCGTCTGAAACGCTCTGATTTCGCGAGCAAGAGTCGATGTCATTCCGGCCGCTCGAACACGACGAGATCGCTCAGAGCCTCCTGTCTACCGAAAATGAGCGAGGAACCGTCACGCGACCAGGTAATACCGCGTGGACGCACCTCCCCCGAAAATTCGATCAGCTTGCGAAAGGGTTCGGAGCTCTCCGGTTCAACGATCCAAACCGAAGCGTTGGCACTTCCTGGGCGCCCAGGCGAGGAACCCATTCGTCAACGCGGGCCCATCGGGCAGTCTCGAGTACAGCACCTGCCCGCGGCTGCTCACGAACTTCAAATATGTCCGACCCGGTCCGCGCGGCTCGAGATAGGCGATCACGTCGCCGCGAGGTGACCAGGACGGTGAATGACCGCCATTGGGCGTCGGCAGTTTGTGCATCGCTCCGTCATTCACGCCAACAATCGATAGTTTCGGCGCATCGCCGCCAGGTACGGCATACGCGATCAGCTGACCATCCGGCGACCATGTCAGCGCGTCGAGAACCGGCGTGCTTGCAAGCCGCCGCGGAGCTGCACCATCGCTCTTCACGACCCAGATGCCATGTTCACCGCCGCGGTCAGAGACGAAGGCCACCTGGCGTGCGTCGGGCGAGAACGATGGCCGCTCGTCAATGGCCGCATCCGATGTCAGTGGGCGAAGGTTCGAACCGTCTTCATCGGCGGTCCAAAGATTACGGTTGCCGGAGCGCGACGAACTCAACACCATCCGACCACTTGAAAGCGAAATGCACGGCTCCAGGTCGCCGCCAAACCCGTCCGTGAGGTGGCGCAACCGGGGGCTTTCCTCGAAAACGACCGGCATAGACACGAGCGCGCGCCGGTACTCGATGAGCGTGCTCACGAGTCTTCGGCCGTCCGACGAGATTCGTGGCTCAGCGTATTCGCCAATTCCCGTTGTGAGACGTTGCGGTTCCTTGTTGATCGACGGGAGCCACCAGAGATCGAGATCAACCCCATTAGGGTTCGCTGCGTAGAACAAACCTCCGTTGACATTGGGAAGCGGGAACAAAGCCCGACGCGTCGTGTGGACCACGATCTGCGGTTCACCGCCGCGCGCCGGCACACGAAGGATCTCCGAGGGCTCGCCGTTCCAGGTTGCGATGGTTTGAAAGAAGTACACGAATCGACCATCGGCGGACCACGCGGGCCAGTGGGTGTGCCAACCGCCGCGCGCGGCGACGAGGTCTCGGGGATTGCCACCGTCGGCATCCGCCACCACTATGGCATCGCCGCGGGTTTCGCCGGGACGTACATAGGCGATTCTCGTTCCGTCAGGTGACCATCGCAGTGCGCCAGCGGTTTCAACGAACTTGCGAGGAGTTCCTCCGAGCGGTGCAGGAATAAGCCAGGTGTCAAACGTCGGCGCGCGACTGCCTTTCTCCCTCGCCTGGACTGCAATGCTGCTTCCCTCGGGCGAGATTTCGAGGCCACCAATAGCCGAGCGAACCTGGATTTCAAGGCCTATCGATGCCGTGAGGTTCGCTGGCTCTCCTCCCGCAATGAATTTGACCCATACGTCCGTGGGTCCGCGCGCGTCTGACAGATAGGCTACCCACTTACCGTCTGGAGAGATCGCCGGGCCGAATTCGTGAGCGGGCGTCGTGGTGAGGCGGAGGGCCCGTGAGAACGACGGCTGAACCTCCCGGCGTGGCAGTAGACGAGTCAGCCAGACACCTGCGCCACCAATGGCTACGCCAATCGCAAGCACGACGGCCCACCCGGGTGTCCACCATGTGGTGCGCCCTCGGCTCTCTGTTGCGGGGATCGAACCGACGTCATCGAGGTCCGGCAGCGCGTCGCCGATGTCGCGCAGGCGCCGTTTCGGATCTTTGTCGAGACACCGCCTCAGCAGCCGACGGACTCCTGGCGGCGTCGTTGCCGGCAGCTTCGAGAGGTCCGCGTCCCGTCCGAGAATTGCCGCGATCGTATCGGAGATCGTCTCGCCCGCGAACGCTTCGCGCCCCGTCACCATCTCGTACAGCACGCAGCCGAACGCCCAGATATCGGTCCGTTTGTCGACCGCACGCCCGCGGGATTGCTCCGGGCTCATGTAGCTTGTCGTGCCGAGGATGGCGCCTTCCCGCGTTCCATCGATGGATGTCGTTGATATCGGCGAGACATCAGAGTCGTCTGCCGCAGCCGTCGCGGCCTTCGCGAGGCCGAAATCAAGCACCTTCACTGTGCCGTCAGGCTTCACCTTGATGTTCTGAGGTTTGAGATCGCGATGCACGATCCCCCTCTCATGGGCGGCCTCGAGCGCTTCGGCGATCTGACGCGCAATGCGCACGGCCTGTGTGATCGGCAAAGGCCCGCGCTGCAATCGATCGGCGAGGGTCGGCCCGTCGACCAATTCGAGAACCAACGCATGAATGCCTGCGGTTTCTTCGAAGCCGTAAATCGCAGCGATGTGCGGGTGATTCAGCGAGGCGAGCAGCCGCGCCTCGCGTTCGAAGCGCGCCAACCGTTCGCGATCTGCCGAAAAGAGCCGCGGCAGCACTTTGACCGCCACGTCGCGACCGAGTTTCGTGTCGCGCGCGCGGTACACCTCACCCATGCCGCCCACCCCGATGAGGTCGAGGATGTGATAGGCGCCCAGACGCTGTCCCGTCAGCGGCGGCTCGGCGGGATCGTCAACGAGTCCCGCGGACATGGCCAGAGCTGGCTTTCCCAGGAAATTCTCCGCCGACGCAGGTTCCGCGAGCAGCGATTCGACTTCCTGTTGCAGCGCTTCGTCGTCCCGACACACTTCACGCAGGAACGACACGCGCTCGCGGGAATCGCGCGCAAGCGCGTCATGATAAATCCGCGAAACCTGCTGCCATCGCTCGGGCGTCATCTCCGCAGCTCCCGCCGCAGCCACGCTCGGGCGAGCTTCCAGTCGCGCATGACCGTCTCGGGCGAAATCCGCAGCACTGCCGCCGTCTCTTCGACGCTGAGGCCACCGAAAAAACGCAACTCGACGACGCGGCTTCTTCGCTCGTCAAGCTCCGCGAGCGCACACAGCGCCGAGTCGAGTGCCACCAGATCTTCTGTTTTGTCCGGCACGGACAGCGCGTCGGTGAGCGAGACCCGGAGCGCACCGCCGCCTCGTTTCTGATACTGCCGGGCTCGCGCGAGGTCCACAAGAATCCGGCGCATCAGTCGGGCGGCCATGGCGAGAAAGTGCGCCCGATTCTGCCAGTTCACGTGCTGCGTCCCCACCAGCCGCAGGTAGGCCTCGTGGACGAGGGCGGTGGCCTGGAAGCTGTCGCGCCCACGTTCGCCGCGCATACACCCGCGGGCGATCCGCTGGAGCTCCTTATGGACGAGGGGAGTCAGTTGGGCGAGCGCGGTCTCGTCGCCCGCTCGCCACGCCAGTAGGAGCCGGGTCACGCTGCCTGAGGAGGCCCGAATGTCGCCATTCTAGCGAATTGTGGGCTCTACGCCAGTTCCTGGTCGGGATTCGCGCCTCCAGAAACAGGAGGCTCTATGAGCCAGATTCGACGCGCCTGGATTTGCCTGCTCCTCGGTGGGTGCTACCTGTTCCTGATCGCGCTGGTGCTCGTGCCGCAGATCACGGGCCAAGCCAAACCGGGAGAATTTGCCGGCAATGTCGTGACCGAGTGGAATGCGATCGCCCAAGATGCGATCGTCACTATCGGCGCGCAGCCGATTCAACGGTCACAGCTCTGGATGACGCTCGTTCATGTTGCGATCTACGATGCCGTCACTTCCATCAATGGCGAGTACGAACAATTCAAAGTGACGCCGGCCCACCTGCGACCGGCATCGCGCGACGCTGCTGCGATCGCAGCGGCTCACGGAATTCTCGTCAGGCTCCTCCCGAGTCAGCAGGCGACCCTCGACGCGGCGCGCGAGCGTTCACTCGCTCCGATCCGCGATGGAGCCAAAAAGGACAATGGAATCGCGATCGGGGAGGAAGTTTCGTCGCGGCTTCTCGAGATCCACGACGGTGTAATCCCGACCGTCACCTACACACCTGGCGCCGGGCCGGGCGTCTGGCAACCAACTCCACCCGCGTTCGCGAATGCGCTGCTGCCCGGGTTTGCGCAGATCACTCCCTTCGCGCTCGCGAGCGCATCGCAGTTTCGCCCCGGTCCGCCGCCGTCCCTGTCGAGCAGTGTGTGGACGAAAGACTACAACGAGGTGATGGCGTTCGGCGTGGCGACCGGATCTCTTCGGACGCCGGACAGACGGAGATTGGGCGCTTCTACACCGAGCACGCCGTTACCCAGTACAGCCGTGCGTTCCGACGGTATGCGATCGAGAACGGTTTCGACGTTCGGCAGACCGCTCGGTTCCTTGCGATGGCGAATACCGCAATCCTCGATTCCCAGATCGCGTGCTGGGACGCGAAGTTCCATTACAACTTCTGGCGACCGGTGACAGCGATCCGCGCCGGAGAGACCGATGGGAATCCAGCCACGAACCCGGATCCGGCCTGGATTGGGCTTGCCGTCACGCCTGCGCATCCCGAGTACCCGGCGGCCCACGGCTGCTGGACGAGCGCGACCGCCACGATTCTCGAAGACTTCAATGGCACGAAGGCCGTTCACTTCGTCCTCGACAGCACGGTGACCGGGACGACGCACGTGTTCGAGAACACGGACGATCTGCGGACTGAAATCATCAACGCGCGTGTGTACGGGGATGTCCCTCCGGCTGTTGAAATTCAGCGGCGGCTCGGTTGACGACTACGCGACTTGCCGCTCCTCCTGAGCAATGACGAAACCGAGTTGCCGATCGCGTGCACGAAGTGCCGCGACCAAGGTCGGCATGTCAGCAT
>JBKPCD010000278.1:0-54509 GCA_046727175.1 Acidobacteriota bacterium
ACTCGGTTTCGTCATTGCTCAGGAGGAGCGGCAAGTCGCGTAGTCGTCAACCGAGCCGCCGCTGAATTTCAACAGCCGGAGGGACATCCCCCTGTTGCTCGCGCATGGACGTTAGATTGAGCGAACGCGCGAGCGCAAAGAGGTTTTTGCTCGAAAGCGAGCAACGCCGCGTTCGAGGAGATCGATCTGTGTGGCACGATCTCAGGGCGCGAATGCGCCAATCAGTGCTGGAAGAAGCTGTCGATCTCCGCGAGCGCGAGCCGCCGCGCGTGGCACTTTCGGAAAAGTCCCGCAAAATCCACGGAGAATCGGAGGGGTTGCCAAACCGCGAGGTCTGTAAGATATTCTAAGCTCGTAGGTTGGGCGCTTGGCTCAGCGGTAGAGCATCGCCTTCACACGGCGGGGGTCAGTGGTTCGAATCCACTAGCGCCCACCAACCCAACCTTAGAAAAACCCCACAACGACAAAGACCTGCGATTCGGGCTGTTACCAATCTTCCGGCTCTGCATAAAGCTCTTGATTGCTGTGAGCCGCTTGGTGAAAGTCCCCGCTGCCAGGACCGCAGCTTGCATTGAAACTCTTAGCACCGGGAAGGAGCTGAGCAATGGAGATCTCGACTGCTATCGCGCTCGCGCTGGTGCTCTGCATCGCGCTGTGGCTTCCGTTCTTCATCGTGAACATCCGTCGGGGCAAGGCGCGCGGACACACCTGGTTCACCTGGTGGAAGCCGCGGGGCCACTCCGACATTGGCCCTGACATTGGATTCCGACAGACTCGACCCGGCGCAGACGATGCGCGGGGGGCTCGTTATTGATCGAGGCGATGTCTTGCGAGGTGGTTCTCGTCGCGGCGGTCCGCCGATTCGCATTCCCGTGTGATCGCCGCACGACGGACACCGCTGGCGCCGCGCTGTGGCGTATGCCCACCCAGCCGCCATGTTGAGGAGCATCAGCGCGAGCACCACCGGTCCCGCCGCGTGCTGCGATGAGCAGGTACGATGCCATGGCGGGATTGGAGTTTTTTCGGTGCGTTCTCGCCAGTCGGCCTCATCCGATTTTTTCAACCTGGACGTTTGTTGCCCAGGTTCGGAAAACGATTGACTGATCTCGGATCTCCCGTTCCACGTCAGGCCTGAACGGCTCGCGCTTTTCACTCTCCACGACGAACGAGGGCCATGTTGGTGATCCCACTCGTGGTGATCGTTCGATCGCGGCGGTGCCGATGAGTGTTCAGCTGCGCCCTTGCGGCGCTTCTTCGATTGACCGCGATGGATCGAGCCCGGTCGAGCAGCAGGCGTTCAGACTGCCGCGCACGGGGCAGGCGCGCGGTCCCTGCTTCGCGATTGCTTGACGCCAGGCACACTGTGCGTCTATAACCCTTCGATGCGTTCGCGCGGCATCGTCGACAGGCCTCGCGTGACGCACGTCACCGCTGACCGTCATCCAAAACCCCATCAGGTGTGTTATGCGGCTCCTGGTCCTTCCGCTCCTCCTCGTTCCAGCGCTCGGGGTTGTACAGCAGCCGACATTCCGATCGAAGGCCGAGCTCGTGCTGCTGCCGGTTACGGCCCGGGACAGCTCGGGACGGGTCGTAAAGGATCTGGTCGCGGCCGACTTCCACGTCTTCGAAAACGGCCGCCCACAAAGGCTCTCGGTGTTCAGCGGGGATCGCGTCCCGACGGCGCTCTCGCTCCTTCTGGACACGAGCGCCAGTATGGAACCCAATATCGGATCGGCTCAGGCCGCGGCAGAAGGCATCGTCGCGCGTCTTCGTCAGCAGGACGTTGCACAGGTGATCGCATTCAACAACAGCGTGGATATCCGACAGGACTTCACGCCCAATCACGCCCTGCTCCGAAGCGCAATTGCCTCGACCCGGGCAGACGGCGCGACATCGCTGTACAACGCCGTCTACATCGCGCTGCGGAGCCTGCAGCGCAGCAGGCCGTCAAATGAAGGAGATCTACGTCGCGAGGCGATCATCCTGCTCTCGGACGGGGACGACACGAGCAGCGTCGTCGCATTCGACGACGTCCTGGACGCCGCGCGCCGGTCGCAAACGTTGATCTACACGATTGCCTTGCAGCCGATCGGCGATCCAACGCGTTTGCGCATGCGCGACGGACTGTACGTGCTGCGACAGCTGGCGGACCAGACGGGCGGCAAATCCTACACCGTAACGAACATCCATCAGCTCGATGACGTCTACGGCGAAATCTACGAAGCCATTGCCGCGTCGTACATGCTCGGTTACATCCCAGTTGCCGACGCCCCCGGCGGCGCCTGGCGGACTCTCAGCGTCGCCGTCGATCGCCCCGGCGTTGTCGCGCGAACGCGGGCTGGGTATTTTCGGAACTGACGCGCGACAAGGTGCTCGGTGCTTGTCTTTCCATCTTCCAGATGATTCTTCGTCTCGGCTAGCAAGCTCTTGGCGATGTCGAGAACTGCGCGAATTCGCCGTGATTGTATCGGTAGAACCCCTCTGACAAATTTCGTGGCGCGGCGCGTGCTGAGTCTCTTATCTGATTACAGAACTTCCAATCCTTCGACAATGTACCCGACTTGGTCAGCTTGAGAATGCGATCGCGTAGCTCGATGGCAAGCTGATACGCAACGACTTCTTCCACGTTCTTCCATCCAGCCACGAGACAGACAGCTGCACCGGTGCCAGCGGGATTGAGCTGAATTTGATTGGGGGCGGTCGATTTCTCTGCAGATTCTGCACGGAGGTCGGTTGCCTTTGGTTGCAAATTCCGCGCACGCCGCTGCATCCAGAACTCAGCACCCAGCACGCAGCCGTGAGCACCGCACCGGGCACCTACAGCAACGTCCCCCTCAAAATGACGAGCGCGACGGTAAAGTAAATCACCAACCCAGTCACGTCCACCAACGTAGCGACGAACGGCGCGGACGACGTTGCTGGGTCGAATCCGAGCCGGCGCAGCAGGAGGGGCAGCAGCGATCCGATGAGCGTGCCCCAGAGGACGATGCCGATGAGCGCAACGGCGACGGTGATCGCGACGAGCAGCCAGTGTTCGCCGTAGATCGGTGAGAAGGCCGACCACAGCGTGATTCGCAGGAAGCCGATTGATCCGAGGATCCCGCCGAGCGCGAGGCCGGCCATGATCTCGCGACGCATGATGGCCCACCAGTCGCGCAACGTCACTTCGCCGAGGGCGAGTGCGCGGATGACGAGGGTCGAGGCCTGGGAGCCGGAGTTGCCGCCGCTCGAGATGATGAGCGGGACGAACAACGCGAGCACGACGGCCTTCGCGATTTCCGCTTCGAATACGCCCATCGCAGTGGCCGTCAGCATCTCGCCGAGGAAGAGCGCGGTCAGCCAGCCGGCGCGCTTCTGAATCATGCGCCAGAAGCTGATGCGCATGTAGGGCTCGTCGAGGGCTTCCGTTCCGCCGATGCGCTGGATGTCTTCGGTGGCTGTCGCCTCGACGACGTCGAGCACGTCGTCGATCGTGACGATGCCGATCAGCATGCCGGCGGTATCCGTAACGGGCAGCGCCACGCGGTCGTGCTGCCGGAATGCAGCGACGGCGGTCTCCTGATTGTCCGTTGCTCTCAATGCAACGAACCGGCGGTCCATCAGATCGCTGACACGATTGTCGGGCGACGTGAGCAGGAATTCGCGGATGCGGATGTCGTCAATCAACGTGCCCTGCTCGTCGACGACGTAGATGACGTTAAGCGTTTCGCTGTCCTGACCGTGCGCACGGATGTAGTCGAGGACTTCGCGGACCGTCCAGTGCTC
The DNA here is from genome assembly GCA_046727175.1 of Acidobacteriota bacterium. Classification (GTDB taxonomy): domain Bacteria; phylum Acidobacteriota; class Vicinamibacteria; order Vicinamibacterales; family 2-12-FULL-66-21; genus JBKPCD01. Next base: position 3,766 of record JBKPCD010000278.1, read on the forward strand.
GCGCACCGCGACGTAGTTCGGCGTCATCAGACGCCCAATCGAATCCTCCGGGTAGCCGAGCAGCGACAACGCGACGCTCCGTTCGGCGGGCGAGAGGAGGGCGAGCAATTGGCGCGTGGCAGCGGCCGGCAGCTCCTCGAGGAACATCGTGCGGTCGTCTGGCGCCATGTTGTTCAGGAGCGCGGCCACATCTTCCTGCCCCATCGCGCGCAGCAGCATCGCTTGCGCGTCGAGCGACAGGTATTCGAAGACGCTCGCGGCCTCGCGGCGCGGCAACACGCGAAAGACGACCACCTGATCCTCGACGGGAAGATCCGTGAGCAGCGCGGCCAGCTCGCCGGCATCGCGGTTGCGCGCCATGTCGCGGAGCCGCGGGAAGTCGCGGCTGCGCACGAGCGCCGCGAACTCGTCCGCCGGCCGTGCAGCGTGCCGAATGGCCGCCAGCGCCTCATCGCGTTGTGATCCGGAGAGTTGCTGTTCCATCTGTGTGAGGGCGGCTCTGACAATGTCGTGATGGTGGACGGACGGGCCGACAGACTTGACCGCGTCGAGCCAGACGCGATGAATCAAGTCGAGATCGGCGGAGGTGAGCGACGGCGGGTGGGCGCCGAGGTGATAGGCGTCGGTGCGGCCGCCGTGGTGCGTGATGACGAGGCGAACGGGGAGATCCGGCGGTTTTTCCGCCCGCTCCCAGGCGTCGCCGAGCAGGCGCGCCTGATCGCCTGCCGAGAGCGTCGCCGACTCGCCGACGTACACTTCGGCGGAGCGCAGGCGCACGATCGTCGATGCGATCGCGTCGAAGACATTGCGTCCCGGCACGACCAGCAAACGCACGGATCGTCGATGCCGTTCGGTGAGCGCGACGACGCGAGAAAAGAGCTCGCGCTCGGCGACCGTCGTGCTCATGTCGTCGGGAGCATCCTCGTCCGCGTCGACGCCGAGGAGACGTACGGTCATGACAACGACGTCCCGATCACCGGCGGCTTGCAGCGCGGCGGAGACGTGCGCGAGCGAATGAGGATGCCGGACGGGCACGAGCAGGTTGCCGGGCCGGGCGTCAGCCTGGCGAAGCAGATCTGCCGACGGCAGCAGCTCGAAGGAATCCAGTTCGTCCGCGGCAGGTCGCGGCTCGACGTGGCGCGAAGAGACGCTGAAGAGCAGCACGAGCGTCCCGATCAAGCCGGCAGCCGCGATGGCGGGAGGATCGAAGATGACGAGCATCGACGCGCCCGCGATCGCGATGATGGTCGCCGTCACAATAATGCCGAGCGGCCACTGGCGCGAGCCGAAGCGCAGATTGCATGGTGCCATGAACGGGCTGGGCCCGGCCCGGACACGCCGCAGCCGGCTCACGGCCGCGAGCTTGAGCAGCATCGTCGCGAGAATTGCGACCGTATAGGCTCGCCCGAGCCAGACGATCCGGCCGCTGCTCACGATCAGAATCATGATCGTGGCCGCCGCGATGACGTCGACGGCGTTCGCAAGCGTGCCGAATCGCGCGTGCGGAACGGCAAGTGCGGCAGGCAGCGCCCGGTCCTCGGCAAGGCGGCGGATTGCCTGCTCGGCCTCTTCCATCGCCGCGTGCGCGGCAGGTACCAGCATCAGCAGTGCTGCCGCCGCGAGCAGCCCCTCCATGAGATGCCGCAGCCATCCGGGGCCTGCAAGGTGCGTAGCCACTCCGGCGATCGGGACTTCCAGCCACTGCGGGGCTTCGGTCGATGGAACGACGAGCGTGAACGCAAACGCAAGGACCGCCGTCACCGCCAGGGAAAAGAGCGCGACGATGATGGCCGTTCGTCGGAGGCCCTGGATCCGAGGAGGTGCGAACTCCTGGGCCGTACGCGCCAGCGATTCGCCGCCGCCGAGGGCTGTCAACGCGAGCGCAAAGCCGCTGATCCACGTCAGGACGGCATCCACGCGTGGCCAGCCGGTCAGCGTGAATTTGGTCACCGGTCCGGAAACGGCTGCAAACGACAGGAGGCCGCTCCGCAGGACCGTCACCGTGCTCCACACCGCCGTGACCGCGAGTGTCCCGACGGCAATCCAGATGCCGCGAGCGACCGTCGCAGGTGAAAACGTGAGTCCCAGGCGCGCGCGGATCCACAGAAGGCCGACGAGCCCTGCGGCGATGACCGTCAGCAGTTCCTTGATCCCGATGACGCTCGTCGCGCGGCTGGCCACGCCCGTCGCCAGCACGAAGCCGCCGTAGTGCGCCGCGACGACGCAGGCGAGCGCCGTGAAAAGCAGGCGCTCGGAAAGGATCGCCGCAGCGGCCAGTCGCGCGGCGCGCGGGCCATAGGCACGTTCCACCCGGCCGACGAGACCGCTCGGGACGAACAGCGCCCAGCTTTCGACGTCGACGGCCCGCATGAACATCCCGATGACGACCGCCCCGAGCACGAGCCACGGCGCCGGCGCTCCAACCGTCATCGTCGTCACGCCGGCCACGAACCACACCGCCGCCCCGAGCTGCGCCGTCGCCAGGCCGGCCGCCTTCCAGACCGACATGAACGACACGAGTGCGGTCGAGGAGAGGACGATTGGGATGCTGCGCGGCGGCCGACGTGGAGGCGCGACCTTCATAGGACCGATTCCGATGATAGCTCGATCGGAATGAGTCGGCTCACGGCTTATGGTTCTCGGCTCTGGGCGCGACACGTGTGGCGCGCCGATCCTCGTAGAGGAGGGCTCGGTCTCCCCTTATTTGCGTCGTTCAGGGAGCCGTCGTTCGGATGGACCATCGTAGCGATGGTCCTTGGGATCAATCTGTCGCATCGGCTTCTGCCGTTCGCGTTCCTCTTCTGCATGCGCCGCGATTCCGGGCACCCGCGAGATGATGAAGAGCGCATTGGCCGTGTCGGGCGGGATGCCGAGGTCGCCGCAGAGCGCGGCGATTGCTCCATCGATGTTGACCGGAAGATTCTGGCCTTCGGGGCCTTCGTGGTGCACGACTTCGACGGCGCGGATCATACGGATGTGATCGGCCTCGACCTCGAGCTCCAGGGCCATTTGAAAAAGCCGCGCGGCGCGCGGATCGCGCGTGTGAAACCGGTGACCGAACCCGGGCGTCGGCTCGCCGGCGTCGCGGCAGCGCTGGACGATCGCCTCGGCGGCGTCGCGATAGCTACGGCCGCTGCGGACGAGCGCGAGTCCCGCGTCGAGGAACTGCATGCAGCTCTCGATGTCGCCGCCGTGATAGCGGCCAAACCCCAGTACACCGGCCGCCACGCACGCGCGCAACGTCGCGCCTGTCGTCGCCGTGTTCCGCGCCGCCATCGTCGAGGGCGGTGTCGTCCCGTGATCGATGAACGAGACCAGCATCGCTTCCATCAGCCGGCCGATCCCGGGCGTCGGCAGCTCGCCCATGAACAGCAGATAAATCGCTTCGCCGAATGTCACTCGACCCATCAGCTCGTCGAGCGGGTACCCGCGTACCAGGATCTTGTTCGGCTCGATGGACGTGAGCGCCGTCCGCCACTTGTCCTCGGCGACTCGCGGCTGCGCCCGTCGCTCCGCCTGGACCGGTTCAACCGTACTGCCGGTTTGTGCTTCTTTCATGCTGCCCTCGCGTGAAACGGAGCCGTGGTGGAGACCGCTATGTGCCGTAGAGCCTGTCCCCGAAATCGCCAAGACCCGGAACGATGAACTTATGGTCGTTCAATCCTTCATCGATGACCGGCGTGTAGATATGAACATCGGGATGATGCTGCTCGACGAGCGCAAGGCCCTCCGGTGCGGCGACGATGCAGATCATCCGGACGGTGCGCGTGCCTGCGCGCTGCAGGAGGTCGAGCGCGGCGACGGCGCTTCCACCCGTTGCCAGCATGGGATCGATCACGAGGACGAACGCGCCCGACAGGTCCGCCGGAAGCTTCGCATAATACTGCGAGGCGACCGCCGTGAGCTCATCGCGCTGAAGCCCGATATGGCCCACGCGGGCCGTCGGGATCAGCTCGAGCACGGCATCGAGCATGCCGAGTCCAGCCCGCAGAACCGGCACGACGACTACGGAGTCCTTCACGCGGCGTCCTTCCGCCGGACCGAGCGGTGTCTGAATACGCGCCGCAACGCTCGGCACATCGCGCGTCGCCTCGGCGGCGAGGAGCAGGCTTATTCGAACGGCCATCCGGCGGAACAGCTCGCTCGGCGTCGCCGCATCACGGAGCGTCGCGAGCGCGTCGTGCACGAGCGGGTGCTCGACGATGTGGACAGGCACGGCGTTCACTATACAAAGGGAGAACGCAAAAGGGAAAAGGGAAAAGCGCCTGCGGCCGCGGCGAGCGAGCGAAGCGAGACGAGCCGCAGCGCGTGGGGGTGGGGCCCCGCGCGCATTGAGAGAAGAAAAGCGCCTGCGGCCGCGGCGAGCGAGCGAAAGCGAGACGAGCCGCAGCGCGTGGGGGTGGGGCCCCATGCGCATTGAGAAATGCAAAGCGCCCAGCGGTCTTCAACTTGAGCGCTAAAGCCGCGAGAGGAAGCTGATACAATCGGCCCGCCAACGATGCGGCGCGCCTGCCTCGCACTCCTTATCAGCACCGTCGCTCTGATCGGACAGCAGTCCGGCCGCCGACAGGTGTCCTTGATCGTGACGAACGCAACCGTGGTAACGATGGACGCCGCGGCGCGTGTGCTGACACCCGGAGCTATCGCGATTGACGGACGCGACATCATCGCGGTGGACTCGCCGGCGGCTGTCGAAAAGCAATACGCGGCCAAAGAATCGATCGACGCGAACGGTCAGGTCGTCCTGCCGGGTCTCATCAACACGCATACGCACGCGCCCATGGTGCTGTACCGCGGGCTGGCCGACGATCTGGCGTTGATGGACTGGCTGCAAAAGTACATCTTTCCGGCCGAAGCAAAGACCGTCACGCCCGAATTCGTTCGCGCGGGGACGCGTCTGGCTACGCTCGAGATGATTCAGTCGGGGACGACGACCTACGCCGACATGTATTACTTCGAGGAAGAGATCGGCCGCGTGACGAGGAAAGCGGGCCTACGCGGCCTGCTCGGTCAGACGATCATCAAGTTCCCGGTTGCGGACGCGAAAACGCCTGAGGAATCGATCGCCCGCACCGGCAGATTCGTCCAGGAATTTGCCAAGGACGACCTGATCGTGCCGGCAATTGCGCCGCACGCGATGTACACGCTCGAGACGTCGACGCTGAAAGCGATACGCGCGTTCGCCGATCGTGAGCAGGTGCCGGTCATTACGCACCTTGCCGAGACTCAGGACGAAGTGAAAACCGCGCGCGAGCAATTCAAGACGACGCCTGTCGAGTACCTCGATTCGATTGGTTTCTGGGGACCGCGAACGCTCGCCGCACATGCCGTGTGGGTAACCGCCAGCGATATTCGAACCCTTGCCGACCGGCATGTCGGCGTCGCGCACAACCCTGAGAGCAACATGAAGCTCGCGAGCGGGACGTCACCCGTTCCCGACCTGCGTAAAGCCGGTGTCGCGGTTGGGCTCGGGACCGACGGCGCCGCGAGCAACAACGATCTAGACATGTTCGAGGCGATGCGGCAGGCTGCCTTCCTGCACAAGCTGAAGACCGGCGATCCGCGCGCGATTCCGGCGTTGGTGGCGCTGCAGATGGCGACGATCGAAGGTGCGCGCGCCCTGGGGCTGGAACAGCAGATCGGTTCACTCGAGGTCGGCAAACGCGCCGATCTGATCGTTGTTTCGATGAGCGCCGCCCGGCAGACGCCGATGTACGATCCCGTCTCGCATCTCGTCTACGTCACGCGCGGCGACGATGTCCGAACGACGATCGTGAACGGCCGCGTGCTGATGCGCGACCGGCGCGTGCTGACGCTGGATGAGTCGTCGGTGCTTGCAGAAGCGAGGGCGTGGGCCGAAAAGGTGAGGGCCGCTGTTAAGTGAAACAGCCGGGGTTCGGAATTCGGTAGCAGCGCCTGCGGCCGCGGCGAGCGAGCCAAGCGAGTCGAGCCGCAGCGTGGGGGTGGGGCCCCACGCGCACTGAGAGAAGATGCTCGGTCGCTCGGTAGTTCGGTTGCTCGGTGAAGCCGGGATTCGTGGTTCGGTGTTCGGGATTCGTTCTCTTTCATGCGGCGGGGTGAGCCGGCTCATGATGAGTCATTGGCTCTCGTGGTGCCGGGGCTCGGGATTCGGGTCGCTGGTTCGGCACGTCGACAGGTTGGGGGCTGGCGATTAAATGGAGACGCTGATCAGAGCGGAAGAGGTCCAGGCGCGCGTGCGAGAGCTGGCGGGTGAAATCGAACGCGATTACCCGCCGGACGAGGAGATTCATCTCGTCGGTGTGCTGAAGGGTGGATTCATGTTCATGTCGGACCTCGTCCGCGCGATGAGCGCCCGCGTGACCCTCGATTTCATCGCCGTCTCGAGCTACGGCAAGGCCACCCACACGTCTGGCGAAGTGCGTTTGCTCAAGGATCTCGATTCCCGTCTCGAGGGCCGCCACGTCGTCATCGTCGAAGACATCGTGGATACCGGCCTGACGCTGATGTACTTGCAGGGCGTGCTCCGCGCGAGAGCACCGCGCTCGTTGCGGACGGCCTGCCTTCTGAGCAAGCCGTCGCGCCGGCTGGTAAACGTCACCGTGGAGTACATAGGCTTCACCATCGAGGACAAGTTCGTGGTGGGCTACGGGCTGGATTACGGCGAGAAGTACCGGAACCTCTCGCACATCGCGGTGCTGGACGGCTCATGAAACGCTTCGAGATCATCACCGAGGCGGACGCGCGTACGCTCGACATCGGCGCAACCGTGGAGCTCGCACCGAAGGGGCACGTGACGCCCCTCGCGCGCGATACGCTGAAAGCTCGTCGTGTGACGGTGCTCACGACCGGGGCCGATCACGGGCTTCCAGACGATCTCGCGCCAACCGCCGAAATACGGCGTGTGTGCATCGGCAGCGATCACACCGGGATCGCGCTGAGGCGCGCGCTGGTTCAGCATTTGCGCGGTCGCGGCCTCGCGGTCGACGACATCGGGACCGAAACGAGCGAACCGGTCGACTACCCGGATATCGCAGCCGTCGTCGCCCTAGCCGTTTCACGGCGCGAAGCGGACGCTGGCATCGTCATCGATGGCGCGGGGATCGGATCGGCAATCGCGGCGAACAAAGTGCGTGGAGTCCGCGCGGCCATGTGCCCCGACGAAACGATCGCGCGCTATTCTCGGGAGCACAACGGCGCGAACGTGCTGACGCTCGGTTCGACGCTCGTTCCCGCTCCTGACGCTGCGATCCGCATCGTGAATGTGTGGCTTGGGACGCCGATGAAGGAGCCGCGCTACATTCGGCGTCTGCTGAAGATCAAACGGCTGGAAGAGCAAGCCCGGTAGCAGCGCCTGCGGCCCGAGCGAGCGCGAATGCGGGGTCCCCGACGCGCGTTCTCTCGCGCGTTGGGGTGCAATGCGCGAGCGAGAGCGGTTGGGGGTGGGGCCCCAACCGCATTGAGAAACGGTGGCTCGGTAGCTCGGTGGTTCGGTAGTTCGCTTACGGCAAGCAATTCGGTTTCCGGGTTCGTGTTCGACAGCATCGGGTTATGCAACCGGCGGACTTACAACGACTCATCGAGATCATCACTGAGGAGGTGCTCGCGGCGCAGGTGCGTCGCCCCGGTGGGGAGCAGTGTGGCTGTCATGCAGTCCTCGTCGAATGTTGCCCGGATCGCCTTCGCGGCGTGCTCGACGCAGGTGCGTCTCGAATAGGGGTGCACGCGCCCGGCGGGGCGCCGGGCGGGATTGAGGGACTCATCGATCACACGCTCTTGAAGCCGGAAGCTTCTCGCGCGGATATCGAAAAGCTTTGCCGCGAAGCGGCGGAATTCCGTTTCGCCACCGTGTGCGTCAATCCCGTTTGGGTGGCGCTGGCAGCGGCACGTTTGCGCGGCACGGGCGTAGGTGTCTGCTCGGTTGTTGGGTTTCCGCTCGGGGCCACGACACCCGACGTCAAGCACTACGAGACCCGCCGCGCGATCTATGACGGCGCCACCGAGATCGACATGGTCATCAACGTCGGTGCGCTCAAGTCCGGTGACTTGCGCACGGTCGAGCGCGACGTCGAAGCTGTCGTGGATCCCTGCCGGCAGTGCGGTGTCGTGAGCAAGGTGATCATCGAGGCTGCGCTCTTAACCGACGAGGAGAAGGTCACGGCCTGCACCTTGAGCAAAGCCGCTGGCGCTGACTTCGTGAAGACGTCGACCGGCTTCGGCCCCGGTGGCGCCACGGTCGCGGACGTCGCCTTGATGCGCCACGTCGTCGGCAGCGAGATGGGCGTGAAAGCCGCTGGTGGCGTGCGCGACCTCGAAGGCGTGAACGCCATGGTCGCTGCCGGTGCGACGCGTGTCGGCGCCAGCGCCGGCGTCAAGATCGTCCAGGAATCGAAGGGGCAGAGACCCACGCACAAACCACAAACCGGATACTGAAGTGAGCGCCACTGTCAGAAGCTAGAAGTTGGAAGTTCGAGCGATCGTGACGTGGTTCACTCTAACCTTCGGTTCTAGCTTTTGTCTCGGCGACCCCCTCGCGAGGTGGCACGCGGCCCGGAAACGGCGCTTCGATATTGTGGCGATCGAACGCCTGACGGATTCGCTTGCGCAGCTCCCGGCCGACGTCCCCCTGCTTCAGCGGCACCGTCTTGATTCGCGCTTTCATCACAATCGACCAGTCGTTGAACGCCTCGACACCGAGGACTTGCAGCGGCTCGAGGATGTACGGGGCGAAGCTGGAATCCATCTGGAGCTCTGCTCCAGCCTCGCGGAGCACTTCCGTGACACGGTCGAGATCTTCGTGATACGGCACGCCGACGTCGACGACGTAATAGGAGAAGTCCTTCGAGCGATTCGCCAGCGTGTTGATGGCGCCGTTCGGAAAGACGTGAACGGCCCCTTCGATATCGCGAACCACGATAGTTCGCAGGTTGATTTCCTCGATCAAGCCGGAGGTTCCGTTGATCGTGGCGACGTCCCCGACGCGCACTTGATTCTCCAGAATGAGAAAGAATCCGCTGATGACGTCGCGAACCAGCGTCTGCGCGCCGAAACCGACGGCCAGCCCTGCGATGCCGGCGCCGGTGAGAACGGGCGCGATGTCGATCTGGAATTCGCGAAGCACCATGAGCACCGCAATGCTCGCGATCAGGACGGTCGAGACCTTGCTGACGACAGCGCCGAGCGTTCGCGCGCGCTTGGCCCGCTCGAGCGCGTCGAGGCCGGTCCCCTGAGTGACTTCGTGCTCGAACCGCTTCACGAACAGGTCCATCGAACGAACCAGCGCGTATGCCAGGAGCCCGATCAGCAGAACCTTCATTCCATGCTCGAACACCCAGGCGGCAATCGTCGTCAGGTGAATGCCCGCGCGCGGTTTGAGGCCGGCGAGCTCGAATGCGGGGAACAAAAGAAGGCTCACGACGAGAAGGAACACCAGCGCGCCGACCAATCGAAGCGGTCCGCGAACGAGCGGGCTCGACTGCAGCAGCGCGTCGCGCAGCATCGCGCGCAGCGCACTCACGGCGAGGCGCCGGACCGCGCGTGCGGCAACCCACGCCAGGAACAGCGTCGGCACGACCGCAGTGACAATCGCCTGCCAATCAACCGGACCTTCGAACAGCCGAGTCCACATGGGGGCAGGATAGCAGATGGCTACACGCGTCTTCTGGGCGGATCCTGCGGCCGATGGTCGCGGACGGTAACTGCTGACGGCGGAGGTCCGGCCGCTCCCCGGACCTGCGCCGTCATTCGTGATCAGTCCTCTGCCGATCCATCCCGTGTCCGTCCGCGCCGAGTTTCGATCGACGGGTAATCTCGTCGCGGACGGTCCACAGCTCAGGATAGAAGCGCACATCGATTCGTCTGCCGAGCACTTCGACAGGCGTTCCCTGCGTACCAATCACGTTTCCGCCGATGATGCGCTCGACGACTTTCAGGTGATGGAAGCGCCAGAGAAGGATCCGCTCGTCCCACGTGATCAACTGTTCGGCGAGCTGATACGGTTCCTCCAGCGTATACCCACGTTCGTACACATCCAGCAGCGAAAGCTGTCGAGCCGTCAGGTATCCGGCGAAGGTCTCTCCGAGAATGGGCGAGATGCGGTGCACTCTGCGAAATCCTGGTGAGTCGAACCCCGCGCCGTGTCCGAGCGCGGTTCGGACCACCGCGTAATCGCCCGGCGCCATGTGCTCGAGCATGTGGAGCTGGTCGGTGACGAGCGTGATCGCATCGTTGGCGCGGCGCAGCAACCTGCCGGCAGCTGCCCCGCGTTCCTCCCGGATGAGCGTGGTAGCCGATTCGATCTCCAGGCATGCGAGCTTCAGCCACAACTCCGACGCTTGATGCACCGTCTGGAACAAGTGCTCATCGCGGTGCACGACCTCTTCGGGCGTCTTCTGAAGCGATAGCAGCTCGTCGGTCCGGAGGTACCGCTCGTAGTCAGTTGCCGCAGTGCCGGGGAGGATTGGTTCGTTGAGGTCAGTCATCAGACTTGCGCGACGGCTTCCGGCCTGGGCTGGACGACCGCGTGCAGCGGCAGGCGGAGACTTGCGCGGACGCCGGAACGATCTTCGCGGTTCTCGAGCGCCAGGCTACCGCCGTGAGCTTCTGCAATCTGGCGGCTCAGCACCAGACCGATGCCGGACCCGCCGGGTTTCGTCGTGAAAAACGGAACGAACAAGTTGCCCATGTTCGAGAGGCCAGGTCCCTCGTCTTCGACCCACAGCTCCAGGGCCGGCGGCGACGACGCGGCAACGCGCTGCCATCCAACGCGCACGCCCCCTCCCGTTTCCTTGACGGCATCGAGAGCGTTGCGAATCAGATTGATCAGGAGCTGCTCCAGTTGGTCCCCGTCGCCCTGTATCATCAACCGCGGCCCCGGCGAGACGCGAATGTGATGCGCCTTCTCGAGCGTGACGACGCGATCGACGAAGGCAGCGACATCCAGGGGGGCCAGTTTCGGTGGCGGCAGCTTCGCAAGTCGTGCGTACGCGCTCATGAACCGGCTGAGCGACTCCGATCTCGAGGCGATGACGCTCAGCCCGCGCTGCACGTCCTCTTGCCAGTCGGCTGGGGGAGGATCGCGTTCCACGATCGTCGCGAGGCTTCCGGCGATCGACTTGATCGGCGCGAGCGAGTTGTTCATCTCGTGGCCGATGACCCGTATCAGCCGCTGCCAGGCCTGCCGCTCTTCCTCGCGCAATGGCTGACTCAAATCCGACAGCACGAGGAGCTCGTGAGGCCTGCCACCCTGCCGAAACCGGCTGCGCCGGATTTCCCACCGCCCCACGCCTCCCGGGAATCCTGTGTTGATGACGCGGGGGGCTTCTCCCGCGAGGCAGTCCGCCAGATCGAGCTCCTCGGCATGTCGGCCGAGCAGGCGCTCTGCAGGCTGGCTGAGGAGCCGCGCGCCGGCGCGATTCACGAACTTGAGCACGTGCTCTTCGTCGAACGTGAACACCGCAACGTCGATCTCCGCCATGACCTTCCGGAGGAGCGTCGTCGCCTCGAGCGCATCGAGCCGCTGATGTCTCAGCGTCTCGACGAGCGCATTGACCTCGATCATCACCTCGCCCAGCGGATCGCCGCCGCGCGCGCCGCGCGCACGGATCGAGAAGTCGCCTTCGCCGAGCGCCGCGAGAAGGTTGGAGAGCGTTTGAAGCGGCAGCACCACTCGCTCGCGCAGCGCAAACGCGAATCCCAGACAGAACGCAACGATGAAGACGGTAAGGGTCCACTGAACCTTGGGAGTGTAGTCGCCCGTCCAGAGGAAGATGAGCGAAATGGCCGCGCCAGGCGCCGCCGAGGCCAACGCCATCAGCAGAATGCGGCGGTCGTGGCTCAGACGAGGTGTCCGGCGGACGCTGGCGCTCATGCAAAGGGAAATGGAAAAGGGAAAAGGGACAAGGGAAAAGGGAAAAAGCTGGAGAACACGGAGGTTATTTTACTCTTCGGCTCTGAAGGTATTTCTTGGTACGCGTGGGGCCCCACCCCCACGCGCTGCGGCTCGACTCGCTCCGCTCGCTCGCCGCGGCCGCAGGCGCTTTCCCTTTTTTACAGTCCGTAGCGCTGGAGTCGCCGATACAGTGCGCTTCGGCTGAGGCCGAGCGCCTTTGCGGCCTGACTGACGTTGCCGTCGAAGCGCGTCATCGCCTTTTTGATCAGGAAACACTCGACGTCCTCGAGGCTCATGTCCTCGAGGCGTCCGCCCCCTTCGCGCGACGAGCGGAGGCCGAGGTCGGCAGGCTTCACGAGCGGACCGGGCGCCATGAGTACGGCACGCTCAATCGCGTGATCCAGCTCGCGAACGTTCCCCGGCCAGCCGTGCTCGAGCAGCATCTGCATCGCTGCGCTCTCGAATCCCGTGAGCCGCTTGCGGTAGCGCTGCGCGTGCTGCCGGAGGAAGTGCTGCGCGAGCAGGGGCACGTCCTCTCGACGGTCACGCAGCGGCGGAAGCCGAATCTCGATTGTGTTCAGGCGGAAGAGCAGGTCTTGACGGAAGCGGCCCGTCGCCACTTCCTCCGGGAGGTTCGCATTGGTCGCGGAGATGATCCGGACGTCGACGCGCCGCGTGCGTGACGATCCGAGCCGCTCGAACTCGCCGGTCTCGATGACGCGCAAAAGCTTTGCCTGCTGGCTGAGCGGCACGTTCGCGATTTCGTCGAGGAAGAGCGTGCCCAGGTCGGCGAGCTCGAACCGGCCGACGCGATCCGTTTTCGCGTCGGTGAACGCGCCGCGTACGTGGCCGAACAGCTCGCTTTCGAACACGCCCTCGGAGACGCCACCGGAGTTCACGATGACCATCGGGCGCGATGCGCGGCTCGATACCGCGTGCAAGGCGCGGGCAACGACTCCCTTGCCGGTGCCGTTCTCGCCGAGGATTAGCACGTTGGCGTCCGACGGTCCTACGCGTGAGATGACCTGCAGGACGTTCTGCATCGCCGATGATTCGGCGATCAGCTTCGGCAGGCCTTCGCCGCGCAGCAATGAGTTCTCGGCTTCGAGACGCTGGCCTTTGCGAAGCGCCTGACTCAGCTCGATCTGCGTCCGGATGATCGCCAGGAGACGCGCGTTGTCCCACGGCTTCTGGATGAAGTCCCGTGCGCCGCGGCGCATGGCCTCGACGGCGACCTCGACGCTGCCCCAGGCAGTCATGACGACGACCGGCAGCGTGGGATCGATCGACTGGATCCGCGAGAGGAGATTGAGGCCTTCCTCGCCGGACGTCGTGTCTCGCGCGTAGTTGAGATCGATCAGCGCGACATCGAACTCCCGCGCCTCGACTGCTGCAAGAACGCCTGCGGGAGACGAAGCCGTCTCCAGGTGGAAGCCTTCCGCCTTGAGCAGCAGCCGCAATGCTTCGAGAACGTCGGCTTGATCGTCGGCGATCAGCACGCGAGGATCGGTCGTCCGTACGGCGTGCCGCACGCGGTCCGGCGAATCGCTCCGATGATCCTTCAGATGGTCTGTAATCAGCATGATGCCCGTCTTTGGTCTTTGGGTCCCCGAGCCACCGACCTACCGGCCTGCCGACCGACCAACACTTCGTTGGCAGCTGTCGACGCCGAATCTCGAACCCCGAATCCCGACCCCCGGCTACTCAGTACGAAGCGCGATCAGCGGATCGATCCGTGTCGCGCGCCGCGCCGGGATGAAGCTCGCGATCAAGGCAACAGCCGTGAGGATCGCGGTCGTCGCTGCAAACGTCAACGGGTCCCGGTTGCTCACATGGGGCAGCAACCCCGCCGGCACGAAGCGGGCGAGCACGAATGCCGCGCACAGGCCGAGACCGATCCCAGTCGCGACCAGCACGAGACCGTTGGCCAGGACGAGGCGCAGGACGCTGCCTGCCTGCGCGCCGAGCGCCATCCGCACGCCAATCTCACGCGTTCGCTGGGTTACTGAGTAGTTGGCGACGCCGAAGAGTCCAATCGACGCGAGCAGCATCGCGAGTACGCCGAACGACACCAGGATGATCACGTTCATGCGCAGCGGCGCGAGCGATTGCGATATCTGCTCCTGGAGCGTGCGGATGTTGAAGACGGAGAGCGTGGGATCGATCCGGAGCACCGTGCTGCGGACTGCGCCCGCGAGACCCGCGGCATCCCCATCGGCCCGTACGTGCAAAGTCGCCGCCGGCGTGTAGCTTTGACGAAGCGGCTGATAGATGAACGGGATGGGATCTTCGGCGACGGCGTTGTACTTGCTGTCCTGCGCGATGCCGATGATCGTCGTGTACTCCTGATCTCCGAAGAACTTGAATCGCTTTCCAATCGCTTCCTGTCCCGGCCAAAACCGCGCGGCCATCGTCTCGTTGACGATCACGACGAGCGGCGCGCCGGTCGCATCGGTGCGCGTGAAATCGCGTCCGCGAAGCAGCGGAATCCCGATCGTCTCGAAGTAACCGGGGCTGATGGGGTTCACCTGCACCAGAATTCGATCCCGCGTCGTCGTGTCCTGGCCCTCGGGGAAGACGCTGCGCAGGAAACCTCCCGCGAGAGGTGCGTTCTGCGCAACCGCAGCATGGCGCACGCCCGGCAGACCCGACACACGCTCGGCGAGCTGCTCGTAGAACAGTTGGCCTCGATCCGGTGTATAGCCTTCGCGACCGAGATTGAACGTCATGACCAGCACGCCACGGGTTTCGAAACCGGTGTTCGTCCGGCGGGCGTCGTGCAGGCTGCGGAGGAAGAGACCTGACGCGATCAGCGAAATGAGCGAGAGCGCGACTTGCGCAATCACCAGTGCCTGACGGAGCGAGATGACGCGCAGCCACCCGCGCTGACCCGCCGCCGGGACGGATTCGTTCTTCAGAACCGGCACGACGTTCGGATTCGACGCCTGAAGCGCAGGCGCCAGGCCGAAGAGGATGCCCGTGAGGAGTGCAAGCAGGGCGGTAAATCCAAGCACGCGGCCATCGATTGGAATATCGCGATCGACTGGAATCGGAAGCGGCAGGTTCGCTGCGACGACTGCATCGATCAGCCAGTACGCGAGCAGAACGCCAAGCAGCGCGCCGACGATCGAGAGCACGAGGCTCTCGGTCAGCAACTGCCGAATCAGTCGTACGCGTTCCGCCCCCAGCGCAAGCCGAACGGCGATCTCCCGGCGGCGCCGTGACGCACGCGCGAGCAGCAGATTCGCCACGTTCGCGCACGCGATAAGCAACACGATCCCCACGACGAGCATCAGGATCATCGAGAGCTGCACGACCGGCACCCCTCCGGGGCCGTCGGGATTCAATCGCGCGTCGAGCAGCGAGACCGCTCCCGCGCTGCGTCCCTTGTTGTCGACGGGGTACGCTTGCTCGAGGCGCGCAAAGATCGTGCTCATGTTCGCGGCGGCTTGCTGGGCTGATACACCGGGTTTCAGACGCCCGATCAGATTCAGGAACAGTCCGCGCCGCGTTTCGTACCAATCGAAATTTGGCTGGACGACGTCGTGCATCGACATCGGGACCCACAGCGCTGGTCCTCCGCCGAGGACCGTGCCGGTGAAGCTCCGCGGCGCGACCCCGATCACGGTGAACGGCTGACGGTTGAGGATCAGTGTCCTGCCGATCACGTTCGGGTCGCTTCCGAGGCTCCGCTCCCAGAAGCCGTGACCGAGGACGGCAACGGGGGCCGGCTTGCGATCCTCCTCTGGAAGAATGACGCGACCGAGCCGAAGGCTGACGCCGAGGAGCGAGAAGTACTCCCCGGAAACCAGCTGCACCAGCAGTTGTTCCGACGCTGTCCCCTTCGCCCAGTTCACCTGCGCGAACGTGAACGCCGCCATCCCGGTGAAGACGTCGTTCTGATCGCGGAGGTCCTTGAAATTGAGGTGTGAGACGGGAAGGTTGCCGGGATTCCGTTGGTCGGTCGTGAAGACCGACACGAGCCGGTCGGGCTCCCGCACAGGAATGGGCCTGAGCAGGAGCACGTTGACGAGGCTGAAGATCGCCGTGTTCGCGCCGATGCCGAGCGCCAGCGACAGCACGGCGACAATGGTGAACGCCGGGCTCTTTGCCAGAACGCGGAGACCGTACCGAAGGTCGTGAAGCATGCCGATTCTGAATCCCGGATCGCTGATTGCCGATTGGAGCAGCCTCGTTGGCAATCAGCAGTCAGCAATCGGCAATTGGTTAGTGCTCGATCTGGAAACCGCTCTCCTCGAGCTCCTTTTCCGCGCGTTTGCTGCCGTCTTCCTCGACGACACGACCGTCGAAGAGGTGAATGGAGCGATCCGCATGCCGCGCGTATCGGGGATCGTGCGTGACCATGCAGATGGTCGCGCCCTCGCGGTGCAGCTCACGGAGCAGCTCCATGACGGCTTCACCGTTCTTCGAGTCGAGGTTTCCAGTCGGCTCGTCCGCGAGCAGAATCGACGGTGATCCGCCGACGGCGCGCGCCACCGCGACACGCTGCTGCTGGCCGCCCGAGAGCTGGCTGGGGAGGTGCTTCGCGCGGTGCGCCATGCCGACCTTCTCGAGCGCGTTCATCACGCGTTCCTTCCGCTCGGCCGCCTTCATACCGCGGTAGGTGAGAGGAAGCTCGACGTTCTCATACACATTCAGATCGCCGATGAGATTGAAACTCTGAAAGATGAATCCAATCTCGCGGTTACGAACGCGAGCGCGCTCGGAGAGCGGCAGGTCCGCCACGGCCTTCCCGTTGAGCGTGTACTTGCCTTCGGTGGGTGAATCGAGGAGCCCCAGAATCGACAGCAGCGTCGACTTGCCGCAGCCCGACGGCCCGGCAATGGCGATGTATTCCCCGCTCTTGATCTCGAGGTGAATGCCTGCGAGCGCGTGCGTTTCGACCTCGTCAGTGAAGAAGACCTTCGTGACGCCGTCGAGATGGATGAGGGTCGGCGCGGGGGTGTTCATCGTGGCTCCTTTGTAGTTGCGTCGCGTGCCGGGCCGTTCACGACCCGGGATGTTCATTTGAGCTGAATACGATCGAACTGGTCGTAGGTTGACATGTCGGACAAGATCACCTGATCTCCAGGCTGCAGGCCTTCCTTGATCTCGATGGTATTGACCGACGCTTTCCCCAGCTTGACATTGACACGATGGGCTTCACCGGTGGGCATCAGTTTGAAGAGGCTGATCGTGCTCTCTTCCTGACCGAATGCCGGCCGCCCGACGTTGATCACGTTGTCAAGCTTTTCAAGGAGCACCGTGCCGTCGACGCTCAGGTCCGGGCGCGAGCCTGGCGGTAACTCTCCGTCGAGAATGACGTCCACGCCCACCGTTCCGTTGGTGGACGACGGGTCCATGCGCGAGACGTGACCCTTGACGACGCCGTTGCGCGTGTCGACTTCCGCAGCCTGGCCAATGCGAATGTCCTTCGTCTGCGTTTCTGCGATCCGCAGCTCGGCCTTCAGGTTTGTGGGATCGGCGACGCGAACGAGGTTCGTTCCGGGAGCGACCTGCGCGCCGCGCTCGACGGCGACCGTCTGTAGCACGCCTGTCATGCCCGCCTTCACCCGGAGATCATCGAGCTTTCGAAGCGATAGTTCGTGCGCCGCGCGGCGCAGGTTCACCTCGGCTTCCTGCGGCGCCAGTTGTGACTGCACGCCCGCGCGCGAAATCTCGAGTCGTTTCTGGGCGACAGCCAGCCGGTTTTTCAGTTCCTCCGCGTTTCCGCGAAACTGTTTGAGCTGCAGCTCCGAGATGAGACCGCTCTTGTAAAGCTCCTCGTTCGCTTCCAGTGTCAGCGTCGCCTGTTTGAAATTCGATTCGATGGTGGCAACGTCAGACATCTGACTCAAAAGCTGGCTTTCCAATTCTGCCTTGCGGTTCTCGTAGGCCGCCTTGGCTGATTGATACGCGAGCGCCGCATCCTTCGCGGCCTGCTGGACATCGGGGCTGCTCAATTCGAGGATGACCGTGTCCGTGTTGACCGTCGCGCCAGGCCTTAGGACGATCCTTTCGACCCGCCCTTGCGTCGTCGCCGGAATCCATCGGATGTCCTCGGGCACGAGCGTGCCGGAGCCGCGTACTTGCCGGGTCATTGGCCCTCGCTTGACCGTGTCGATCCAGACGGTCGCGCGATCGACTCCCGGAGCAGCCGGCTGAAGCCGCATCACTCCGATAGTGATTGCGCCGATCACAACGAGCGCACCGACCGCGTAGAGGATGCGGCGGATCTTCTTCTGACGCTTGACGCTTGCGGGACGCGCGATATCGACCATTGATTGCCTCTGTCCTGAGCTTCGGGAGAGTCTCGATCCTCAGCGGGATGTGATTCCCGGCTCACAAGAGAGACTCCAGCACAGGGCAGATATCCCAAACCAATGCCACGGGGTTGAGTCCCGTGCAAGTTATTCCAGCTGCGTCGTTTGTCTCGCAGGCTCGGGGTGAGCTTGATTCGCGGCCTGACCGTTTGCGGAATGGTTTTGTCCCGAAAGCGGTCACCAGCATCAGCGAACGCTGACAACTTTGTGTCTGCGTGACGGACGATTGGACGAATGTGCAAGCCGTCCGGTTTATAACAATTTACAGGAATTATATTTGATTTGACAAAACAAAATCATCTCGCCGAAAATGCTCCGGCGCGCATGAGCCAGATTGCCGCGGCCGCCGCTCGACTGATGGAGCTCTATCCGCGAATCTTCTTCGCCTGTCACACGCGCCACGTCCACGATCCGCAGACGCAGCGCCGCCTCAGCCGGCATCAGGCGAGCGTGCTCGATCACCTCGATGAGATCGATCCGATGACACTGAACGATCTCGCGCGCCACATGGGCGTCACCGCCGGGACGATGTCGCTGACGATCGATCGCCTTGAACGCAAGGGGTACGTGACGAGGCTCCGCGACACCAGCGACCGCCGACGCGTTCATCTTCGGCTCACGGCAGCCGGGGTCCGCGTCCGCGAAGCCAATTCAGTGCTCGATCCCGCCCGAGTGGAAGCGCTCGTCTCCCTCCTGGCTGACGACGAGCGAGAGGCAGCCATTCGAGGGCTCGCGCTGCTCGCGCGAGCCGCCGACGATCAGATGGCGAGGTACGCGACCCAACGAAGGGAGAAGGAGGCTTTATGAAGTGGCTGTTGATTGTAGTCGTCGGACTCGCTGTCATCGCAGCGGCGATTGTCATCCTCGGGTTGCTCCTGCCGCGCGGTCACTTCGCATCACGATCGGCCACGTTTGGCGTGTCACCCGAGAGGATCTGGCAGACAATCACCGACGTGGAAGCGTTTCCGTCCTGGCGTGCCGGCGTAAAGAGCGTCAAAACGCTTCCGGACCGGCAGGGGCAGAAAGCCTGGATTGAAGAGACCAGTACGGGACCGATCCCCTTGGTCGTCGAGCGCAGCGAAGCTCCGCGACTTCTGGTCGTTCGGATCGCCGATGCAGACCTTCCATTCGGTGGAACATGGACCTACAAGATCGCTTCCGCGGGAACCAGGAGCACGCTGACTATCACCGAGAACGGCGAGATCTACAATCCGCTCTTCCGCTTCGTGGCGAGGTTCGTGTCTGGCTACGAAGCCACCATGGCGTCGTACCTTTCGAGCCTTGAAAAGCGTCTGGCGAGACCCAGTTGAACCTGGTCGTCTCCCGTTCGCTCTGCCAGCTTCTGATTTCTGACTTCGGATCAACTATGGGCTACGACGCATCGTGCACGCTCACCATCGACGGCAAATCGGCTCGCGGCACCGCGTGGCTCGAGCAGAAGGACCTCGTTTTTCGCGGGCCGGTCCGCCTATCCATCCCGCTCTCGCAAATCACGAGCGCCGTCGCGGACGATGGGTGTTTGCGCGTCCGTTTCGGCGAGCGGATCGCGGAATTCGAGATTGGCGACGCCGCGAAGAAATGGGCCCACCGCATCCAGAATCCGCCCTCGCGCCTCGACAAGCTGGGGGTAAAACCGGGAATGAATGTAGTGCTGCTTGGTGCGATCGAGGACGCGTTTCCTGCGGAACTGGAGGCTCGAGGAGCAACGGTGGTGCGCCGCGCGGCCGCCCCGCAGCGCGGAGATGCAGACGTTATCTTCTATCTCGCGAATCGCCGCGCCGCGCTGGAACGAGTTGCCGAGCTCGCATCCCATCTCAAACCAGACGGCGCGCTCTGGATCGTGCGGCCGAAAGGAAAGCGCGAGATCACCGAGGCGGACACGATGATCGCGGGCAGACACGCCGGGCTCGTCGACGTGAAGGTGGTCAGCTTTTCAGACGCTCTGACGGCGGAGAAGTTCATGATTCCGGTGGCGAAACGAGGACCACGTCCCCGTCCTTCTCCTTCACCTCGTAAACGCGGATTCCCTTCTTCGCGGGCCCGCAGCTGACTGCGCCGCTCGTCACGTCGAACTGCGATCCGTGCCACAAGCACTGGACAGTCCCGTCGATCGATACGCCGTCGGCCAGCGATCCGCCGCGATGCGTGCAGCGATCCTCGAACACGGTGTAGGCCCCGTTCGTGCGGGCCAGCACGAGCCTGTGGCCGTTCACGCGAATGAGCTTCATCTGATCGTCAGTCAGATCGTCGGTTTTTCCAACAACCAGCGGACCGCCCTTCCCCCGACTGAACGTCGCCTCGTCCCACTTCCCCGCGTTGGCGTATCGATGCTCGACGCTGATCATGTTACGCGTCACCAGCATGCCGCCCAGCCAGCCCGAGTAAAACAGCACCCCGGTGCCGGCCAGCTCGCATATCATCGTCATCGCATCTGGACGCCAGTTGCTCGGCCGCAGGAGCCACCCGGCGGCAAAGAGCAGGAGCGCCGCGATGTTGAGCACGGCGTGGGTAGTCGCCCGCCGTTTGCCCGAGCTCGCAGGCGGCACGGTGGAGAAGTAATCGATGACGCCAGGAACGGCAGCCAGCAGGCCGGCTATGACCCCGACGACAGTCATGCGGCTCGCCATAGGGAAGTACGACATGTCGTCGAGGAGCACGCCGAGCGCATCGAAGAGAAGTGCCCCTGTCAGAAACGCGAACGGAAACGGGATCAGCGCTGGATGAATCGGGTGAGCTTTGATGTGAGCCCGACTTCTCATTGGGCCTCCTCAGAAAACTCGCCGACCTCGGCGCGGCGGCGGTGTTCGTCGCCAGGGCAGGTCACCAACATGAAGCATGCCAACGGCTGGTACATATGACGGAGATCAACGACCGCCTGCTGAACGAGCTTGTCGACGCAGTCCGGGACATCCTGCGGAAGGAACAATCCGATCGTCTGCGTGACGTCTACCTGATCGGGGACATCGACAAGGACAGCGCGAAGGCGGTTATCGAGAAGCTGCGTGAGCTCGCGAACGAGAGCCCGCGGCCGATCACCCTATACGTCAACAGCGCCGGCGGCAATGTGACCGACGGTCTCGCATTGCATGATGCCATCCGCCATCTCGTCTCGCGAGGAGTGGAGGTCACTATCATCGTCCAGGGAATGGCCTACTCAATGGGTTCCGTCGTAGTTCAGGCTGCGAGCGCGGGGAGACGACTGGCGTTCCCTCATTCGTGGATCATGATTCACGAACCGGCCAAGTGGGCAGGCTGGCAGTCGACCACAGCGGCTGCACAACACCTCGACCGTTTGAAACAGATGCAGAGCCAGATCTATCGGATTCTGGCCGAGCGTTCTGGCAAGCCCCTCCGCCAAATCATTCGCGACACCAAGCGGACCGACTTTTACCTCGATGCGGTCCGGGCGAAGGAATATGGGCTGATTGACGGGGTGGTCGGACAGGTCGAGCGGCTGCCCTCGGTTTCCGGAGCCGACGCCCGGCTCGACATCCAGACGACAGAGACACCCACGCCTCAGATCGACGAGCGTCCTCCTGCACATGAAGCTGCGCAGGACCGGTCCGGGAAACCTCGGCCTGCTTAGTGGTCCGATCGCGCAGCCTCCCTCGATGCACGAGCTGTTTTCGCGATCGGACCACTCGCAGCTCGTACGGTTTCAATTCACGTGGCATGCCGGTTGCGAGATGGTGAGGCATGCGCCGCACAAGGCCGCGCGGCGGACCTGGACCATTTGGGACGCGCTCTGCCGACGCGTATCCGTTTCCGACGTTTTCGGCCCCTCTGCGCTTCTCGTTCGCGATTGGCTCCATCGGCGTCGTGTTCCTTCTGAGCCAGAAACTCGCGCTGTTCGTTGACGACGCGAGCTTGTTTCTGCTGCTCGGAGTCGCGGTCATGGCGACCGCGTGGACAGCCGGCACGGGGCCGGCGCTCCTCGCTACCGTCGCCGCCGCCCTGCTCGGCGCGAGCGATGCCGAACGATTGGGCATTGCAGGGCACACGCATCTTGCACTGCTGATTCTTCAGGGAGTGCTGCTGACTGCGGTCATCTCGGAGCTTCGCCGTGCGCGGCGCGTAGCCGAGATGCGCGCCAACGAGGCGCACGAAGCGCGCCTCGAGCGCGAGGCAGCAAACCGCATGAAGGACGAATTTCTTGCGACGGTCTCGCACGAGTTGCGCACGCCGTTGAACGCGATGCTCGGATGGGTCCACCTCCTGCGATCCGGCAAGCTCGACGCGGGTGCGTCTTCTCGTGGTCTCGAATCTATCGCGCGCAACGCCCAGGTGCAGGCCCAGCTCACTGCCGATTTACTCGATGTGTCGCAGGCATTGACGGGCCGACTGCGAATCGAGAGCCGGCCGGTGTCGTTGGTGGATGCCGCTCGCGAAGCGAGGAACGCGGCTGCACCCGCCGCCCGGGCAAAGTCCGTCGAGATCAGCGAGGGATTTCCGGATTCGCCAGTGGTCGTTCTCGGCGATCCTGCGCGGCTGCGCCAGATCGTGTGGCACTTGCTGGCGAATGCGATCAAGTTCACGCCGAGAGGATCGAAGATCAGTGTCACTGTCGAAGCTGCCGGCGATCAGGCGTGCGTGACCGTCGAGGATAGTGGTCCGGGCATTCCGGCCGGCTTCATCGCGAAACTCTTCGATCGGTTCACGCAGGTCGACGCGTCGCCGACGCGCATGGCCGGAGGGCTCGGCGTCGGCCTGGCGCTCGTCCGCGATCTCGTCGAAATGCACGGAGGCGAAATCGTCGCGCACAACCGCAACTCTGGAGGGGCAGTTTTCATCGCGAGTTTTCCGTTGCGATCCGCGGCGGAGCTGGAGGCGATGAGAAGCGCCGCTGCGTCCGAGACCATGCCACTCGACGGCGTGCGCGTCCTCGTCCTCGATCACGACTCTGAAGGGCGTGAGATTGTCGAGACGGTACTGCGGCAGAGCGGTGCCGTCGAGAAAGGTGTCGCATCGATCGGCGAAGCGCTGGAGTCGCTGGAGGCGTGGCGTCCTGACGTTCTCGTCATTGAAGACGGCACATCCCAGGACGATCACTATCGGCTCGTGGGCAGAGTGCGAACGCTTGACGCGGATCAGGGTGGACGCATTCCGGCCGTCGCGCTGACGAGCGTTGCGCGCACGGATCCGCGCGTGCGCCAAATGCTCGGTGATACGGTCGCAGATGTTCCCAAGCCTGTGGATTCAGCGGTGCTGACTTCGGCAGTCGCGAGGCTTGCCGGTCGCGTGCGCCGGGCCAATCCGTCTTGAATGTCACTAGCCACTTAGCCACATGGAGATCGCATCTCACCGCCGACGCCTGGCTGCCGGCGTCGAGGTCCAGCCGGATGGGGCTGCGCTCGCACGTGTGTGGGCGCCGGTCTGCCGAACAGTCGACATCGTGACGGACTCGCGCGGCGGAAATCGTCGAATTCTTCCGCTCGCCCCGGAAGAAGACGGTTACTTCTCCGCAACGGTCAATGATGTTTGCGCGGGCGACCGTTACTGGTTCCGTCTCGAAGGCGATCGGTTGCGTCCCGATCCGGCCTCGCGTTTTCAGCCCGACGGACCGCACGGGCCATCGATGATTGTCGACCCGCAGGCTTTCCACTGGACGGACCACGACTGGCCGGGCATCGGTCCCGTCGGTCAGGTTCTCTACGAAATGCACGTCGGGACCTTCACGACCGAAGGCACGTGGGCAGCTGCGGCTGCGGAATTACCGGAACTGGCCCGGCTCGGTGTGACCGTGATCGAGATGATGCCCGTGGCGGATTTCTCAGGCAGATTCGGTTGGGGCTACGACGGCGTGGACCTGTATGCGCCCACTCGCCTCTACGGAACGCCCGATGATTTGCGTGCCCTCGTCGATCGCGCGCACGCTTGCGGTCTCGGCGTGATCCTCGACGTCGTTTACAACCACCTGGGGCCGGACGGAAACTACCTCGCCGAATTCTCTCCGGACTACTTCACGGATCGCTACACGAACGACTGGGGACGTGCGCTCAACTTCGAGGGTCCCCCGGCAGCCCGCGAGTTCTTCGTCGGCAACGCGGGGTACTGGATTGACGAGTTCCATTTCGACGGGCTTCGTCTCGATGCGACACAGGACGTGCACGACGCCTCGCGCGAGCACGTGATCTCGTCCATCGTGAAGCGCGCGCGGAGCGCAGCCGGACGACGTCAGGTCTACATCATTGCCGAGAACGAGCCACAGGATCCGAAGCTCGTTCGGCCAGCCGCGTCGGGAGGGTACGGTTTGGACGCGGCCTGGAACGACGACTATCACCACACGGCGGTCGTCGCCCTGACTGGCCGCCGCGAAGCCTACTACACGGACTACATGGGTTCTCCGCAGGAGTTCATCTCGATCGCCAAGTACGGCTACCTGTATCAGGGTCAGTGGTATGCCTGGCAGAAAAAGCGCCGGGGCGGGTCAGCGCTGGATCTCCCGACGCACGCGTTCCTGGCGTTCCTCGAGAACCACGATCAAGTTGCAAACAGTGTGTCAGGCAAGCGGCTCCACCAGATCTCTTCACCTGGACGGTACCGCGCCCTGACGGCTCTGACGCTCCTTGGCCCCGCGACGCCCTTGCTCTTTCAAGGGCAGGAGTTCTCGTCGTCGGCTCCGTTCCTATTCTTCGCGGATCATGGGCGGGAGTTGAAACAGGGCATTCGCGCAGGAAGACGCGACTTTCTCGAGCAATTCCCCAGCATGACAGATCCCGAAACACGGCGCGCGCTCCACGATCCCGTGGGCGAGGCGACTTTCCGGCGCTGCAAACTGGATCTCCGCGAACGTGACGGTCACCGCGAGGCGTACGCCCTTCACGAAGCTCTTCTGAACCTCCGCCGAACCGACCCATGTTTGAACTCCAATGACGGTCTTCGCGTCGACGGCGCGGTCATCGCGCCGCACGCGTTCGTCATCAGGTACATCGGCGTCAGCGATTCGCGGCTCCTCATCGTGAACCTTGGGGTCGAGCTCGATCTCGCCCCGATTCCCGAGCCGCTGCTCGCGCCCCCGGCCGGCGCCCGCTGGGTCATCGCATGGAGCAGCGAGGCGATTCGATATGGCGGGAGCGGTACGCCGCCGCTCCGGCTGGAGCCGTTGCATGTTTCCGCCGAGTCGGCGCTCCTTCTCCGTCCAGAGCTCCATGCTGAATCTCTCCGCGAAGCCAATGCCGAATGAGCTCGTACGTGTGATTCCTCATCCGCGCGATCCGGTGGAGATCGACGGCGAGGCAGGCCTGCGCCGCGAGTGGCTCGTGACCAACGGCCTCGGAGGATATGCATCGGGAACGGTCGCCGGCATGGTAAAGCGTCGGTATCACGGCCTGCTCATCGCTGCGCTGCCGGCGCCGCTCGGTCGCTTCGTGATGCTGAACCACCTGCTCGAGCGTGTGCGGCTGCCCGATCGCGGAATCGTCTGGCTCGGCGACGAAGACGAACTGGCCGGACCGAACATGTCGGACAAACGCGAGCACCTCGTCGAGTTCCGGCTGGAGCTCGGTCTGCCAGTCTGGCGTTATGAGCTTGGCGGAATCGTGATCGAGAAGCGGGTGCTGATGCCGCACTCGCAGAACACCGTCCACGTCACGTACCGGATGCTGCATGGCAGCGGACCGGTGCGTCTGACGCTCAGGCCCTCGGTACAGTTCCGCCCTCACGAGCTGCCCGTCAATCAATCGTCGGTGCAGGCCTACACGATTTCCGCGGTGAGGAACCGCTATGAGCTGTCCGGCGGTGCGGATCTTCCGAGCTTGCGGCTGTCGATTCGAGGCGAGCACGCCGCGCTAACACTCGATGAAAAGGGGATCTCCGCGGTCTCGTATCAAGTCGAAGCGAGCCGCGGATACGACGCGGTCGGGTCGTTATGGAGTCCCGGGTACTTCCGCGCGGACCTGAGCGTGAATGGCAGCGCGACCCTCATCGCCTCGACCGAGTCGTGGGACACGATTGAAGCGCTCGATCCGGACGAGGCGCAACGAGCGGAGATCGATCGCCGATCGAGGTTGCTGGACATCGCCGGCCTTTCGAGCCGCGACAGCATGGGTGTGGAGCTCGTGCTCGCGGCGGATCAGTTCATCATCACGCCGGCAGGTCGCGTGGAAGAGGCAGCGAGAGCACGGGCCGCAGGCGAAGACGTGCGCACCGTGATTGCCGGCTATCACTGGTTCACCGACTGGGGACGCGACACGATGATCAGCCTCGAGGGGCTGACGTTGTGCACCCACAGATTTCGCGAGGCCGCCTACATCCTCCGGACATTCGCCCACTACATCCGCGACGGACTCATCCCGAACATGTTTCCCGATGGTGCGCGCGAGGGCTTGTACCACACCGCCGACGCGACGCTGTGGTTCTTTCACGCGATCGACCGCTACGTTCGCATCACCGGCGACGTCGACACGTTGCGCGCGCTCCTTCCGACGCTCGTGGACATCGTCTCGCATCACCTGCGAGGCACCCGGTTCGGGATTCATGTCGATCCGCGAGATGGTCTCCTACGTCAGGGAGCCGAGGGATTCCAACTGACATGGATGGATGCCAAGGTGGACGACTGGGTCGTCACCCCGCGCCGCGGCAAGGCCGTGGAGATCAACGCGCTGTGGTACAACGCGCTGTGCCTGCTCGATACGTGGACGCGAGCGCACGGCGGTGCCGAGGCCATCGATCTGGCCGGGCACGCGAAGCGCGCGTATCAGGCTTTCAACGAGCGGTTCTGGTACGAACCCGGAAACCATCTGTACGACGTTGTCGATGGCGAACACGGTGATGACGCGGCGTGCCGGCCGAATCAAGTCTTTGCGATCTCTCTCGATCATCCTGTGCTCGATCAGTCCCGCTGGCCCGCTGTGATGAAGACGGTCCACGATCGGTTGCTCACACCCGTCGGGCTCCGCTCGCTCGCGCCTGGCCACCACGAGTACAAGCCGAAGTACTACGGCGACCTGCGGTCGCGCGATGCGGCGTATCACCAGGGAACCGTCTGGGCCTGGTTGATCGGGCCGTTCATCGATGCATGGCTGAAGGTTCATCCCGAAGATCGCGCGGGTGCCCGCGAGTTGCTGAAAGGCTTCGATGCCCACCTCAGTCAGGCGTGCGTGGGATCGATCAGCGAGATCTTCGATGCCGAGCCGCCGTACACGCCCCGCGGCTGCGTCGCGCAGGCGTGGTCGGTCGCCGAGGTCCTGCGGACCTTCGAATCGACCAGTCGCTGAGACTGGGCCGGCGAGTTGCCCCGCATCCGGCATTGGTCGACAATGCCGCTCTGACGACATGACCGATCTCGCAGCACTTGGTTGGTCGGAGCGGCGGGCTGAGGCCTTCGCTCCATATGCGGCGGACGGCCTGCTCCCGGCACGCGTCAGTCTCGAACACACGCACATCTATCGCGTGGTGACCGGCGAACACGAGTGGCTCGCGAGAGTGTCGGGACGGTTTCGGCATCAGGCGGCCGGTCGCGCGGACTTTCCGGCCGTCGGTGACTGGGTCGCCGTCGAGCCGCCGGCGTCGGACGGCGAAGCGCGAATTCACGCCGTCTCGCCGCGCTCGAGCCGCTTTTCGCGCCGAGCCGCCGGTGACCGCACCGAGGAACAGGTCGTGGCTGCCAACGTCGACACGGTCTTCCTCGTGACGGGCCTCGACGACAACTTCAACCCGCGTCGCATCGAGCGATATCTTGTGGTCGCGTGGGAGAGCGGGGCAGTGCCCGTCATCGTCCTCAACAAGGCGGATCTCGTCGACGATCCCGAGCGCCACGTCGAAGACGTGCGCGCCCTCGCGCCGACGATTGCAGTTCACGCAGTTTCATGTCGCGAGCCTGCTACGCTCGACGCGCTCAGAAACCATCTGGGATTCGGCCAGACCGGGGCGTTGCTCGGTTCGTCCGGCGTCGGCAAGTCCACGATCGTGAATCGGCTCATCGGCCAGGATCTGCTTCGCACGCGCGACGTCCGCGTGAGCGACAGCCACGGGCGTCATACGACGACGGCGCGGCAGCTCGTGATGTTGCCTGGCCACGGCGTGCTGATCGATACGCCCGGCATGCGCGAGCTTCAGCTGTGGGATACGGGAGAGGCGCTCTCGAGCGCGTTCGCGGACATCGCGGAGCTTGCGGCCCGCTGTCGTTTTCGCGACTGCCGTCACGAGGCAGAGCCCGGGTGCGCGGTGCGTGAGGCCGTTCAGAGCGGCGAAGTCGCCGAGTCGCGTCTCGAGAGCTATCTCAAGCTCGTACGCGAACAGGAGTACGAGTTCCGTCGCCAGGATCAGCGCGCGCAGCTCGAACAGAAGCGCCGCTGGAAAATGCTGACCAAGGCCGCAAACAAGCGCATCAAGGAGAAACGGGAATAGACTGCGGCCGTCATTCCGACCGAAGCGCGACCATCGGATCCAGCGCCATCGCTCGACGTGCAGGGCGCGATCACGCCAGGCAATGCTTCCAGTCGGCGAATGACCTCACGTTGAAACGCCCAGGACCGTTCGGCGGTGTAGCCGGCGAGGCTTGGCCGCAGCTGCGTCACGATGATTTCGTCGGGATCGAAACCAGGGCCCCGGTGCACGATCAGAAAGCTGCGAACCATGAGACCGCTCGCGGCGAGGAGGAGGACCGACACGGCCACCTGCAGCACGATCAGCGCTTCGCGCAGCCGTGTTCGCCGCGAGCCGGCTCCAGCCGTGTCGTCCTTCAATGCCGGGAGCGCGCCTGTGCGAGTGCTTTGAAGAGCAGGGGCGATACCCGTCGCAGCACCTGTCGCGAGGGCGAGTGCAAATCCCGCAGCAACGACCCGGAAATCCAATGAGAGATCGAAGCTCCAGAAACGGACACCAATCCTCCTTCTCGCTTTCCCTTCTCAGAGCCCGCGGGCGTTTCTCCCATTTCCCTTGTCCCTTGTCCCTTGTCCCTTTTCTCTTCCGCCGAAGCGCTATCCACCGAGCCGGCCCCGCCATTCACCGGGATTCTCGATCATCTGGCCCGCGGCGAGCGTAACGTGCACGCATGAGCGTCCTCACGGTCTCCAACGTGCGCAAGTCCTTCGGATCCGTCAAAGCGCTCGACGGCGCGTCGTTCGATCTGCACCAGGGAGAGCTCCTGGCGTTGCTCGGTCCGAACGGCGCAGGCAAGACGACGTTGATTCGGGCCATTGCCGGACGCGTGCGGCTGGATGGCGGAGAGATTCGCCTGTTCGACGAACCACTCGGAAATGGCCGGACGCCGCGCGAGCTCGGGATAGTCCCGCAAGAAATCGCGTTGTATCCGCTGCTGACCGCTCGTGAGAACCTCGATGCATTCGGGCGACTGCAGGGGCTTTCCGGCAAGACACTGCAACAGCAAATCGAGTGGGCGCTCGATCGCACCGGCCTGGCGGATCGCGCCAGGGAGCCGATCAAGCAATTCTCCGGCGGCATGCGTCGCCGTCTGAACATCGCGTGCGGCATCCTGCACCGTCCCCGCGTCGTCCTCCTCGACGAACCGACAGCTGGCGTCGACCCGCAAAGCCGTGAACGCATTTACGACGTCCTCTCGGAGCTCGCCGCGAGTGGCGTGTCGTTGCTGCTCACCACTCATCATCTCGAGGAAGCCGAAGCGCGCTGTGAACGAACCGTGATCATCGATCACGGCCGAGTGATCGCGTCCGGCACGCTCGCGCAACTCGTCGAACAGACCGTTGGCCGCCATCGCCTGGTGACTCTGCACCTCAGCGAGCCGCTGCCCGCAGTGCCAGCGCAGGGACAGCTCGAAGTCGACGCCGCGGATCCACGCACGATCCGCGCGCGAATGGACGATGTCGCGGCTGAATTGCCGCTGTTGCTCGAGACTGTTCGTCGCGCCGGCCGAAGCGTCGAGGATGTCGACGTGCGAAGCCCCAGTCTGCAAGCTGTCTTCATTCATCTCACCGGAAGGGAGTTGCGCGAGTAATGGGCACGCTGCTGCGGATCGGACTCACCAACCTCCGACGCGATCGCGTCGCGCAGGCGTTGACGTTCGTTCTGCCGATCATCTTCTTCTCGATCTTTGCGACCGTGTTCGGCGGGCAGGGAGATCGGCAGACGGCACGCATCCGGGTGGCAGTGGCCGACGAGGACCATTCGGATTTCGCGCGGCGAATCATCGATGGCCTCACGCGTGAAGAGGGTCTTCGCGTGCGCTCCACCGTCGAAGAGAAAGGTGGGCCTCCACTCGATCGCTCCGCAGCCGAACGGCTCGTTCGGAACGGAGATCTACCGGTAGCGATTGTTCTTCCCGCGGGGCTCGGCGCGTCCTTTGCCGAACGCGGGTTGAGCGGCGGCGGGCCTGCGATTCAGTTGCTCGCCGACGTCTCGGATCGCATCGCGCCGCCAATGGTGCAGGGCCTGCTGCAGAAGGTGACGATGACGGCGGCGCCGGACCTCATGATGCAGGGAGGCTTTCGCCAGTTCGAGAAGTACGCCGGCCAGCTCACGCCGCAGCAGCGTGCAGCGGTCGATGCATGGTTGCCCATGCTTCGCGCACAGACGAGTGGTCAGACGCCGCGAAATGGAGGGGGGGCCTCGACGACGTTCGGGGCGGGCCTGATGGGTGTCGAGGTCTCGATCGTCGACGTATTGCGGACCGACAATCCGCGCGCATCGCTGATCTCGTTCTACGCGGCGGGAATCGGCGTGATGTTCCTGCTCTTTTCCGCCGTTGGTGGCGCCGGTGGCGCGTTGCTCGAAGAGGTCGAGTCCGGGACACTCGAACGACTGCTGTCGACGAAGATCGGCATGTCCGGTCTTCTGGTGGGGAAGTGGCTCCTGCTCGGCATCGTCGGCTTCGCGCAGCTGTCGGTCATGTTCCTCTGGGCGCGGCTTGCGTTTCAGCTGCCGCTCTTCTCACATCTGCCGGGTTTTCTCGTGATGACGACCTTCACAGCCGCGGCGGCCGCTGCGCTCGGGCTCGTGCTGGCGACGCTGGCGCGCACGCGCGCGCAACTACACGGGTTCTCGACGATCCTGATCCTGACGATGTCCGCGATCGGCGGCAGCATGTTCCCGCGATTCCTGATGAGCGAGACGATGCAGAAGTTCGGCCTCATCACCTTCAATGCGTGGGCACTCGACGGCTACCTCAAAGTCTTCTGGCGCGGCGCGCCGATCTGGCAGCTCTGGCCGCAGGTCACCGTCCTGGTTGCGTTGACGTTGGTTTTCCTCACCGCCGCGCGCATGCTGGCGCGGCGGTGGGAAACCATCTGACTTACTTCTTACTTCTTACTTTCTTTGTTCATTGGCCGCCAAGGATGATCGGCAGCCCTTCTTTCCCGCTGCCGATCACGATCACCTTGGCGTTCGGCGACTCGGCAATCTTCGTGGTGGCCTCGATGCCCTTCCATCGCAGCAGCTCGGGGCTGATGCCGGTCGCGACGATCCGCTGGAAGTCGGCAACGCCGGTCGCCTCGATGCGCTTGCGTTCCGCCTCCTGCTTTTCCTTCAGCAGCACGAACTCCATCCGTTGACTCTCCTGGTCGGCGCTCAGCTTCTCTTCGATCGCGGTCGTGATGCGCGGCGGCAGCGTCAGCTTCCTGAGCGGCGTGCTTTCAATCGTGATACCGCGCGGAGCAACGAGCACGCGAAGATCGGTCGTGACGAGTTGCGCCAGATGCTCGCGCTCCGACGTGTAGAGGGCCTTGGCTTCGTAGGCGGCGGTGACGCCGCGAGTGACCGACCGGAATTGAGGCTCGAGAATCACGCCGATGTAGTCCTGCCCGATCGTGCGGTAGACATCACTGGCCTTCTCCGGATCGAGATGGAAGAGGACACTGACTTCGACCTGCATGGACAGGCCTTCCTTCGACGGCACGTCCATGACTTCCTTCAGCTCCTGCGTCTTGACCGAGAGCGTGGTGACGCGCGCGAAGGGATTGACGATCTGAATGCCTGACTTGAGCGTCTCGGGCGCCACGCGGCCGAACAGATCGACGACGCCGACGTGACCTGCCGGGATCACGCGCAGCGAGCGTGCGCCAACAACGAGAAGCACCAGCAGAATCATCAGGAACCCAATCGAGCGGAACACGCGTGGACTTGCTCCGTTACGACGCAGCGCGACCGCGGACAGCGCAAGACCCAGCACCACGAGGGCGGTGAAGAGACCCATTGCAGCTCCTTTGCTTTCAACGTATGGACGAATTGTAGGGCGGGCAGGTTTCGGGGGCGTTACGTGTGATTTACGGGCACCAGACATTGCGGAATGCAGATTGCGGATTGCTGATTGCGCATCATTGATTGCGACGGTACCCCGGCGCGCATCGCTCAGCCCAACCAGTCAAGTTCGGTGTCGCAATGATCCATCGACCGTTCTCGTGGATATAAGATGCACTGGTGAAGATTGCGCTGATTCAGCAGCGGGCAAGCGAGAACAAGGAAGACAACGTGCGACGGGGCGTCGCTGCGCTCGAGAACGCTGCGAAAGCGGGCGCGCGGCTCGTCGCGTTTCCCGAGCTCGGGTTCGAGCGGTTCCATCCGCAGCGGCCCGCCGCGAGCGAACCGTGGCGGCTCGCCGAGCCGGTGCCCGGCCCGACGACCGAGGCATTCCGTTGTGCGGCCCGGGAATTCGACGTGGTGGTCGTGATGAATCTCTACGAACGCGATGGAGATCGCGCGTATGACTGTTCACCGGTCATCGATGCCGACGGGACGCTGCTCGGACGTACGAGGATGGTCCACATCACGGACTATCCGTGCTTCCACGAGCAGGGATACTACACGCCAGGCGATACGGGCGTGCCGGTGTACCGCACTGCGGCAGGATCGGTTGGCGTGGCGATCTGTTACGACCGTCACTATCCCGAGTACATGCGTGCACTCGCCCTTGGCGGCGCGGATCTCGTCGTGGTCCCGCAAGCCGGATGCATCGACGAATGGCCGGAAGGCCTTTACGAAGCGGAAATGCGCGTCGCCGCGTTTCAGAACGGCTACTTCGTCGCGCTCTGCAATCGCGTCGGTGAGGAGCCCTGCCTGACATTTGCCGGCGAGTCGTTCGTGTGTGCGCCCGACGGACGGGTCATCGCGCGGGCGCCGAAGCTCGAAGAGGCGACGCTCGTGGCCGACATCGATCCGGCCGAGGCCGCGGCGTCGCACGCCCGTCGGCTATTCATGCAGCATCGACGTCCGGAACTGTACGCGGAGTGGGTGTCGGGGTCGCCGTGAGCATGGAACAGGCCGGCCGGTGTGTGCGCGTGCTGGCATACTCACTCGCATTTACCGCCGCCGCGGCGGGCTGCCGGAACGTGGACGTCGTCACCGCGTCGTATGCGACTCTCGATGAGGCGCGTCTGGCCGGCGCCCTCGGCGGCGGCCGCATGCCGGAGGGCCTCCCTCCAGGCACGCGGGAGATTCGCGAAGCGCGCGACCTCGACACGAATCGCCGCTGGGGCCTGTTTGCCTTCCCGCCCGACCAGGGTAACGCGCTGCGTCAGCTCATCGACGCCGAGGAGCTCGCGCTCGACGATCAGGAATGCGATATCCCGGCGCGCATCGAGTGGTGGCCGGTCCTCCTGCGCGGCGCGCTGAACACCGATAGCATTCGCGCCACCGGACTGCACCTCTACCCGCACCGCAGCAGCGATCTCCTGTTTGCGGTTAACTGGGAACAGGGTCGTGCGTATTACTGGACCAAGAAAGCTCGAAGTCCGAAGTAAGAAGGCAGAAATAAGACGGCTCGCTCACGACTGCAGGCGAGCGAAGGAGATGCCGAGGACTGGAATCGAACCAGTGACACCAGCATTTTCAGTGCTGTGCTCTACCGACTGAGCTACCTCGGCACACGTTAACGCCAGCGGCCTGCTAAGCAGAACCCCGATCATAGCACTTGCGTATTCTCCTTGCAGGCGCCCGGCGCTGACGGTGCCGGTCATCTCCACCCCAGCGCGCACAGAACGCGCGCCGGGGACCCGGGCCCCAGTGGTCGCTGCTTACGTGCCGCCTCGCCCCACACCCCAATCGGCCGCGCCGCGCCGCCCCGCCCGTGATCTGATCGAGGCGGTCCTCGAGAACATGCGGTCGAACCTCGAGCCGTTGAAGTACTCGACGCTCGTGCCGAGCCGGTACCTCGTGTATCTCCATCCAGATGAGTTCGCGCGCATCGAGGGGCTCGTGCCGGTCCTGCAGGACCAGACCGCCCGCGCCTTGAAAGATGCCGTCCAGGACCTGAATCGGCGGCCGCTGCGCCGTTACCTCGATCGATTTTTGGGCGAGAGCCCGCCCGTCGAAAACCCCGCGAAGGAGTGGCAGATTGAGTTTCTGGCGGACCCGGATGGCGAGCTTGCGGAAGGGGACATCCTCATCCACTCCGACCTGCTGATTCCCGAGCGTCAGGAGACCTGGGCGGGCAACCTCACGCGACGGATAACGACGATGCACGTGGGGCAGCGGACGACGAAGCGCGAGTCGATCAGCGTCGAAGCGACGGGTAAGCCCGTCGTGCGCGCGAAGCTCAGTTATCAGGACAAAGGCGGGCCTCATACGTTCGATATGACGACCGACTCGATCACCATCGGCCGCGGCGGGGCAATCTACCGCGTCGATGTTCGCATCGATGGCTCCGTCGACGTGTCGCGCGAGCACCTCCGGATCCGTCGCGATCCAGGCTCAGGGCGCTTCTTCGTCATCGATCTGAGCTCGCTCGGTTCCACGCTCGACGGCCAGCGGCTGCCCAAAGGGTACGAGGACGTCGACGGCACCCGCCGTGAGAACGGCGTCGAAACACCGCTGCCGACCCGCGCGCGGCTTGGACTCGCCGACACGATCTATCTCGATTTCGAAGTTGTCTCCGCTCAATGACATTCCTGCTCTGGATGCGTGTGGTTCTCCTGCTGCCGCTCGGTGCGCTGGCGGCATTTCTGGTGTGGGCCGTTGTCACGAATCGCGACTAGCCGGGCGACGCCGGTCACGACGCTGCTGAGGGCTGCCGGCGACAGTCATCCCGGCCTCCATCGCGAGACGAATGAGGACCGGTTCTACGTCGACGCGTCGCGCGGCCTGTTCATGGTCGTCGACGGCGTCGGCGGTCACGCCGCGGGCGAGCGTGCCGCCGACATCGCGGTGGCGCTGCTGCGCGTGAGGCTCGAGCGCGCAACCGGCACCGTCGAGAATCGCGTTCGCGAAGCGATCGCGATGGCCAACAACGAAATCCATCGTCAGGCCTCTCTCCGGCCGGAGTGGCGCGGGATGGCGTGCGTGCTGACGGTCGCTGTCATTGACGTGGGCAGCGTTGTCGTCGGTCATGTGGGGGATACGCGGCTGTACAAGCTCCGCGCGGGACGCATCGAGAAGCTGACGCGCGATCACTCGCCGGTTGGCGAGCGCGAGGACGCCCACGAGCTGTCCGAGCTCGAGGCCATGCGCCATCCACGGCGGAACGAGGTGTATCGCGACGTTGGCTCCGACCAGCACGAACCGACGGACCGCGACTTCATCGACGTCTTTCGTGTCCCATTCGAGCCGGACGCGGCGTTGCTGCTCTGCAGCGACGGGCTCACGGACTGTGTGACGTCCGCGACGATCGAAGCGCTCGTCGGGGACCACGCCGGCAATCCAGAGGCCGTCGTTCGCGCCCTCATCGAGGCGGCAAACGGCGCCGGCGGGAAGGACAATGTCACGGCTCTTTACGTCGAGGGCGCCACTTTCGCGCGCGGCGACGATACTCGCGATCTCCAGCGTCGCGTGACGATCCTCCCTTCCGTGGCTGCAATTCCCCAACCCCCCGATATCGAGGCTGCTCGTGGTCGATCGCGTCGATGGCGCGTCACCGCCATCGTCGTGTCGATTATCGCCGTTGCCGGCGCTGCTGCGTACCTGTTCCGCGCTCGCCTCGAGCCCCTCGAGAACGCCGTGATGATCTGGTTCGCGCCGCGTCAAATCGTCGTGCGCCCGGCGGAGTCAATCGCGTCGGCACTCGAGAGGGCGGCGGCCGGCACCGTGATCATCGTCGAGCCCGGCGATTACCGCGAGCGGATCGAGATCAAGAGCGGCGTACGCATTCGAAGTCGTGTGCCGCGTGGCGCGACGCTGAAGCCCCCGGCGGCCGCATCTGAGTCGAATGCCGCGGTAACAGCCGTTGACGTGATTGATGGTGAGCTCTCCGGATTTCGCATCGTCGGTGATGCGAACGCGCCGTTGGACACTGGTGTTCTGTTGCGGAATGCCGATGTCGCTCTGGTCGATGTGGAGATCACCGGTGTGCGCCAGGCTGGCGTCGAGTTCGCCGGTGGTGCCGGCGGGATGCTGATCGCGAGCGAGATTCACGACAACACAGGCGCCGGGCTCGTCGTTCGCAGCGGCGCCGCTCCGCGCGTCGCCCACAGTGTGTTCACGCGGAACGGAACCGGCGCCCACGCACCTGGCGCAATCTTCGTCGAGCCCGCCTCGCATCCGACCTTCGATTCGAACACGTTCGTCGCAGTCAAGCCAGAGCTGCTCGTGCCGGGCGGCGACGCTGCGGCGCTCCAGCGCGAGAACTGGTTCGTCGATCAGCCGATTCGACGTGCTCCAGCAGCGACGCCGCCGTCGCGAACGCCCAACCGACAATGACGGCTACAGTTTTCCAGCGCGTCGGACCGTACGAAATCCTCGAAGAGATCGGCCGTGGCGGCATGGCGGCAGTGTTCCTCGCGGACGATTCGCGGCACGACCGAAAGGTTGCGCTGAAGCTCGTGCCGCTCGGCAGCGATCGCGAGCACCGTGAGATTTTCGATGCGGAGCGATCCGGTGCGAGGCTGCAGGCCCAGCTCGCGGAAATCTGCGGGCTTGTGCCGAAAGTCTACGAAGACGGGGAGGTGGCCCCGTACTACTTCATCGCGATGGAATACGTCGAAGGCGAGAACCTCTCCGACGTGATTGCGCGCGGTCCGATGTCGCCGGCCGATGCGACACGGATCGCCGTCGCGTTGTGCCGCTTCCTCGATGTTGCCCATCAATTCGCAACGACGATCGACGGCCGTCCGTTTCGCTCGCTCGTGCATGGCGATCTGAAACCGCGGAACGTCCGCGTCGCGCAGTCGGGCGAGATCAAAGTCCTCGACTTCGGCATCGCAAAGGCGCTCTCGCTCAGCCGGAAAGTCACGCGCAATGATTACGGCAGCATGCCGTATCTGTCGCCAGAGCGGCTGGATTCGGTGGAAGTCAACGCCCACGCGGACCTCTGGGCGCTCGGGGTCATCGTGTACGAGATGCTCAGCGGCGCAGCGCCGTTTCACGCGACCGACACGCGACGGCTGGAACAGCAGATTCGGGCCGGATACGCCGCCCGTCCGTTGAGCCCGCCGTGTCCGATTCCACTCCAGGCGATAACCGCGCGCCTCCTGGCGCCGCAGCTCGCGGATCGCTATCCCTCGGCTTCGAGTGTCCTGGAGGATCTCGGGCGCTTCCAGACAGGTGAACGAACCGAGGCGGAAAAACGCTACCCGCCAGCGATCGACGACGATGCGACGAGACGGACGCGCCCAGAAGTGGACGAGGCGACCCGACGGACTCATGCGGAGGAGCCGCCCACCGCACCTCGTTCGACGGCTCTCGCGACGGTTCCGACGACCGCTGCGGCGTCAGCTACTCCCGCCGCATCTACCGCTGCACCTGTGCTTGTTGCGCCGCCTACTCCGGTTCGCCCGCGGCGACGCCGGCTGCGGACGTTTCTTCTCGTCGTTGCGCTTGTCATCGTGGCCAACGAGTTCCGCGTCAGCTTCGCCGCGGAACGTATGGCGGGCGTCGCAAGGTCGATCGACCTCGATCAACTGAGCGCGATGTGGAACAGCTACGAGAGTCTGTCGCGTCGCAGCTACCTTCGCGTCGGTGTGCTCGAGCTCGAGCGCGTGTTGCGCGATCGATCCCGGCAGCTCGCCGACCAGGTCATCGCCAACTATCGAGCCGCGGTGCCTGCCGTTCGCGAGCGGCAATGGAACGCGGCGCACTCGAATCTTCAACAGGCGCTCGCCACCGCGCCATTCGACCGCCGGCTGAAGGCAGCTCTGAGGTATTGCGAAGGGCATTTGCACAGGATTGCTGGGGAGGCTGCGCGGCGCCGGCACGAGGAGACCGCGGCCAATGAATTCACCGAAGCCGTCATTGCGTTCCGCGAAGCTGCCGAGTTGCGCCCCGAATGGCCGGATCCGTATCTCGGCCTGGCGCGGACGTTCATCTACGGCATCGATGATCTCGATCGCGCGGCGGAAGCTCTGAAGGAAGCGCAGCGGCTTGGCTTCACATCCGGAGATCGGGAGTCCGCGCAGCTCGCGGATGGTTACTCGGCGCGCGGAGCGACGCTCGCGCACACAGCGCGCGAGCTCATGGACGCTCCCCTCGAGTCCGAGTACCTGCGTCGCGCCGTCGCCGCGCAGCGCGAGGCGTTGTCGATCTACGAGCGCATTCCCGCGTTTCCAGGTGCCGCCCGGAATATCCGGCGGATTCGCAAAGCGATCGAGCAAATCGAGGCACGGCTCGCGGAGTTGGACATCGAGCTGCACGATGTGCAGACGAGCGCGCGATGGGAGTGACCTACACGACGGCAATCGAGCGGCGCGAGCTGAGCCGCACCCGGACGCTCCAAGACACGTCGACAGCCGAGTTGTCTCTGGTCGCAGTGTCGGTCCTCACCGTGCTGATGTTGTTGCTCACGTGCCAGGGTCGGTTCCGCATTCTCGCGATGGCGGACGCCGACGCGCGCGGCACCGTCGTCAACCTCACTGGTGCAATCGATTCGGCCAGCCTCGAGCGCGCGTTCACGCTGGTGCTCGAGACGGCTGCCGACCGCAAGCTTGCGGCACGTGAGCTGCTGACGTTTCTCGGTCAGGATGGGGGCACGCGACGCGTGTTGCCCAAC
Source organism: Acidobacteriota bacterium (assembly GCA_046727175.1). Taxonomy (GTDB): domain Bacteria; phylum Acidobacteriota; class Vicinamibacteria; order Vicinamibacterales; family 2-12-FULL-66-21; genus JBKPCD01. Next base: position 42,782 of record JBKPCD010000278.1, read on the forward strand.
GTTGGCGCACTGGCGAAAGCCCGGGTGCCTGCCGCCGCCATCGACGCGTCCATGGCTGCCGTAGGGTATCGCGAGCGGCTGCGTCTCGAGCGCGAACGCGCGACGACGGCCGGGATTCCGGCTCCAACGAGCCTTTCGCTGTTTACGTCCGCGGAGCTCGCGGCGGTCAAGCCGTCGCTGGTCGTCAGAGATCGAGGCGCGTTCCTGCGCGCCCTTCTGATCTGGGGTGCAGTCTACGTGGGAGCCTTTCACGCCGTCTCGCTGCTGTGGCGCGCGCGGCGAATTCGGGGAGATCGCATCCTGCTCACCGCGGCACACCTCCTGACGGCGATTGGATTTGTCGCGATGGTCAGCCGGCCGGATCCGGTGCGAGATCTGTTGCTCTTCGTCCGCTACGCGCAAGGGATCGTCGTCGGATTGGCGGTCGCCGCGGCGTTGTCGCTCATCAGGATGCGGACGGCGCCGCTCCGGCAGTTCAGCTATCTACCGCTTCTTGGAGCGGTCGTGATCTCGTGTGCGCTCGTCGTCTTCGGCGGCGGGCCTGCCGGCAGCCACGCGCGTGTCAATCTCGGACCCGTGCAGCCGATCGAGTTTATAAGGCTGCTGCTGGCGTTCTTTCTCGCGGGCTATTTCGCGTCCCGATGGGAGCTCCTGCGAGCGGTTCGTGCCGAGGCGTTCCGCGGCGTTGCGGTCCCGCGATGGCTCAACGTGCCGCACGTCGCGTATGCGCTCCCCGTGATCCTGGGCGTCTTTGCCGCGCTCGCGCTGTTCTTCATCCAGCGGGATCTCGGTCCTGCATTGATGCTGGCGGTGGTCTTTCTCACGTCGTATGCCATCGCGCGCGGAACGGTCGGCCTTGCAACCGCCGGCGCGCTGTTGCTCGCCGCCGGCTTCTACCTGGGGTACGAGCTCGAGGTCTCGAGCACCCTCGTGGACCGCGTCCGCATGTGGCAGGCGCCGTGGGACAACGCCGCGCGCGGCGGCGATCAAGTGGCGCAGGCGCTTTGGGCGATGGCCGCCGGGGGTCCGTTTGGAACCGGCGCAGGGCTTGGTGACACGCGGTATCTGCCGGCCGGCCACACCGATCTCATCCTTGCCGCTGTTGCGGAGGATCTCGGGATTGTCGGCCTCTTCGTGGTCGCCGTCGTCTACGGCGCGATCTTCCGCCGCTCGATTGCGACGGCCCGCGCGGCGTCCAGCGATTACGCATTTTTCCTGGCGCTCGTGCTCGCGCTGTTCCTCACAGTCCCGGTGCTGTTGATGGCGGCAGGCGTGATGGGCCTCGTGCCGTTGACCGGAGTCGTGACGCCGTTTCTCAGCTTCGGCGGTTCGGCGATGGTCGCGAACTTCGCCGCGCTCGGTCTCCTCGCGGCCATTCGATCGGACGCGACCGCAACGCCCGATCTCACGGCCTTCCGAGTTCCGTTGCGATGGGCGGCGGGTATCGTGTCGGTTGTTGGCCTCGGCATTCTCGCGACCGCCGTGCGCGTTCAGGTCCTGCGCGCAGACGAGTTCCTCGTGCGGCCGCATCTCGGGATTCAGGCCGACGGGACGCGGCGGTTCCAGTACAACCCGCGCGTGATTGACGCGGCTCGACGGATTCCGCGGGGCAGCGTCGTCGATCGCGCCGGACTTCCGCTCGCGACCGATGATGCGGACCTGCTGCGGCGTTCCGCTGCGTCGTTCCAGCGCGCGGGGATCTCACTGGCGTCGGTGTGTCCGGATTCCTTCGTCCGATGCTATCCCTTGAGCGGCCGCGCGTTTCATCTCGTCGGCGACGCGCGCTCGCGGCTCAACTGGAGTGCGGGGAACACCTCCTTCATCGAGCGCGACAGCGAAGCGAAGCTTCGTGGGTTCGACGATCACGCGACGCTTCTTCGCGTCGCCGGCGGAACAGGCGGCGATACCCTGGCGCTGCGTCGCGACTATCGCGAACTCGTTCCGCTCGTCCGTCATCGATATGATCTCGATCACCCGGTCGCGAAGGCCGTTCTCGCGCGGCCGCGCGAAATCCGCCTGACGATCGATGCGCGCCTGCAGCTGCGGGTCGCGGCCATTCTCGCCGAGTACGCACGGCGGTTCGACACGCGTCACGCTGCCGCGGTCGTTCTCGACGTCGGCACGGGCGATCTGCTCGCGAGCGTCAGCTATCCGTGGCCCGAAGACTCGTCGACGCTGCTGCGCCGTGCCGACGGGTCGCTCCGCGACGACCTGCTCGATCGCGCGCGCTACGGACTCTATCCCCCCGGCTCCACCTTCAAGCTGCTGACTGCCGCTGCCGCGCTGCGCCGCGATCCGTCCGCGAGCCGGCAGACGTTCACGTGCGGTCGGCTGCCCGACGGCCGGGTGGGCGCCAAGGTGCCGGGATGGGGCAGGCCGGTGCGCGACGACCTGCTCGACCACGAACCGCACGGTACGATCGCGATGCACGATGCGCTCGTCGTCTCATGCAACGCGTACTTCGCGCAACTCGCGGTCAAGCTCGGGCCGGAGGCGCTCCGCGACATCGCGGCGCGCGCCGACGTGTCGCTCGCGCGTGGAGACGATTCAGCGCGCATTCGCGACACGCTGCCACAGATCGGCTACGGTCAGGGCGAGGTCGTCGCGAGTCCGCTCCGCATGGCGCGCATCGCCGCTGCCATCGCTGCCGGTGGCGGGATCCGCGATGTTCGTCTCGAGAAGGACACGCCCGTGCGGCCGACGGAGCCTTTTCTGAAGCCCGACGCGTCGCGTCTCCTCGCATCGTACCTCCGCGACGCGGTCGTTCACGGGACAGGCCGAAGTCTGAAGAGTCATCAGATCGCGATTGCGGGGAAGACGGGCACGGCGGAAGTCAGCGAGGCTCCGTCACACGCGTGGTTCGTCGGCTTCGCGCCGTACGGACCCGCACCTCGCCGCATTGCCGTGGCGGTGATCATCGAGAACGCCGGGTACGGTGGCGCCGCGGCCGCACCAGCGGCGGGGGAAATCGTCTCAGCGGCGGCTGCAGTGGGATTGATTGAATAAGAACCATGTCAGAAGTTAGAGCAAGAAGTTAGAGCGAATCATGTTCGGACTACAGGCACACGCAGGTTGTAGAACGCGAGGCGAATGCGTCCGAATCGCTTCAGCTTCTAGATGTTAGCTTCTGACACGCGGAGCACTCATGGATCTTGTCGCCAAGGCGCGTCGGTTGGAACAGAAGATCGCACGATCAGTTGACGCCGCGCTCGGAGAGATCGTCGCGCGACGGGCAGGATCCCCGATCGAGATCGTGCATGCGGTGGTCGATCAAATCGAGGAACGGATCCAGGAGGCTGGTCGCGGCCGGCGCGTTTTTCCGTTCAACCGCATCGTCGTCCAGGTTGCGTTGCCGCCGGCCGACAAGGAAGGTCGAGCGCGCTTCGGGGCAGTCGCCGACGGTCCACCGTCTCTTGCGGATCGGATCCGCGATCGATTGCGAGCGCAGCGGTGCGAGGCCGCACACCCGCTGGTCGAGATCGCGTACGTGGCGCGCCCCGGGCGAAATTGGAGCTCCCCGACCTTTCACTTGGAATTTGATCGCGTCGGAGCGGCTCCACAGCCATCACCGGAGCCGCCGCCACTCGAAGATCCGCCTCGATTGAAGATGACCGTGGTCGCCGGTGTAGCGGACCAGCGCGTGTACGTTTTTACCGGCGGTCGCATCGACATCGGCCGTCAGACCGAGGTGTTCGATGGACGCCAGCGGCTCGTGCGTCGGAATCAGGTGGCGTTCGCGGAAGAAAACGATCTCAACGGGACCGTGTCACGGCGCCACGCGCACATCACGTACGAGTCCGGGGTGTATCGGCTGCGCGACGATCGCAGCAGTCACGGGACCGCGATTGTACGGAACGGCCGTACGATTCCGGTTCCCTCCGGCTCACGCGCAACACGACTGCAAAGTGGGGATGAGATCCTGCTCGGCCGCGCGCGCCTGCAGGTAGTGATCGAGCCGGCTCGCGGAGAGGATGGGGATCACTGAGGAAAGCTTTCAACGCGGAGCCACGGGGCGCACGGAGAAAAACGATGAACTCTCCGTGTTCTTCGTGGCTCTGTGGTGCATGGCTTTTCCCGCGGTCTCCGCCTCCTCCGGCACGCGGCGCTACACTGCGGCCACTTCAGCGTCTCGGGTCAACCCAAGCTCTTTGCGGACGCGCTCTTCAATCGCCTTGAAAACGGCCGGATTCTCCTTGAGGAACTGCTTCACGTTCTCGCGTCCCTGACCGAGCCGCTCGCCGCCGAACGCGAACCACGTGCCGCTCTTCTCGACAATCTTGCGATCGACGGCGAGATCGAGCAGATCTCCCTCGCGTGAGATCCCTTCGCCGTACATGACGTCGAACTCCGCCTCGCGGAAGGGAGGGGCAACCTTGTTCTTCACGACTTTCACGCGCGTGCGGCCGCCAACGACGGCGTCACCATCCTTGATCGCACCGATGCGCCGGATGTCGATCCGGACCGACGCGTAGAACTTCAGCGCGCGGCCGCCGGTCGTCGTCTCCGGATTCCCGAACATCACGCCAATCTTCTCGCGAAGCTGGTTGATGAAAATGAGACACGTCTTCGACTTGGAGACGACTCCTGTCAGCTTTCTCAGCGCCTGCGACATCAGTCGCGCCTGCAGGCCCATCTGCGCCTCACCCATTTCTCCCTCGATTTCCGCGCGGGGGACGAGTGCTGCGACCGAGTCGACGACGACAACGTCGACGCCAGCGGAACGAACGAGGACCTCGACAATCTCGAGCGCCTGTTCGCCGTTGTCCGGCTGGGACACGAGCAGGTTGTCGAGATCGACGCCGAGCTTCTTGGCATACTGCGCGTCGAGCGCGTGCTCGGCATCGACGAACGCGGCCATGCCGCCTAGCTTCTGTGCCTCAGCGATCACCTGCAGCGAGAGCGTAGTCTTCCCCGATGACTCTGGACCGAAGATCTCGACCACGCGACCGCGGGGAACGCCGCCAATCCCCAGCGCATAATCGAGGCTGACAGCCCCGGTGGAAATGGCGGGCACGGCATAGGCGGCGTCCTTTTGGCCCAGCCGCATGATGGACCCCTTGCCGAACTGCTTCTCGATCTGGCTGACGGCCATCTCGATGGCCTTGAGACGTTCGCGGTCGTTGCGTTCTTCTACAGGCATGTCGGTTCCTCGTGTTCCCGGTTCTACGGGGTGGGAGCGGTCGCGGGAATTCGCGTGGAATGGCTGCATTCTAGGGGCGTGCCGGGGAGAAAGTCAAGCGAAAATGTGTGAAGTGCCACTCCCTATGACTCTACATTTCAATACTTTACACGAACCGCCGACTTTCGCCTCCGTCGCTGGACGTCGCAGGATCTGCGAGCCGCGCCTTCATCTCGTAGCGCAGCTTCTGCGGCGTTCGTCGCCCCCTTTGTGCTAAATGCCGACACCGCTGGGGCATGCGTTGGCCGGGATCGCGGCAGGGGGACTCGTGAATCTGGCCTCCCCGACGGCCTCGCGGTGTCCCCTCGACCGACGGCGTGCGGTGCTGTACGCGTTGATGGGGATACTGCCAGACGCCGATCTCCTGTTCGGGGCGCACAGCGGGCCGACACACGGGCTCGGTGCGGCGTTGATTGTGGGTCTGATCGTGTTCGCGCTGGCGCGACTCAGATTTGGCAAAGGCGCGCTCTGGCTCGCCGTTGCGTGCGCGTGCGGCTACGCTTCACACACACTTCTCGACTGGCTCGGAACGGACACGTCGCCGCCGATCGGCATCATGGCGCTCTGGCCCATGAGCCGCGAATACTATGAGTCGGGTCTTCACGTGTTCATGGCCGTCTCGCGGAGGTTTTGGCGGCCGGAGGAGTTCTGGGGGCACAATCTCGTCGCGATCGGCAGAGAACTGGTGATCCTCGTTCCCCTCGTCGGGGTCGTCCTGTTCGCGACTCCACGACGACGGGGATGGCGGGCGCCGACGAAAGAAAAGACCGGCTCGCGCGAGACAACGTCGTGAGATCTTCCACAACTCGGACCCTCGCGATCGGTGCGATCGAGCGAACGATACTTGTCATCATCGTCGTTCTTTCGCTGACATCAGGCGCGATCGGCCAGGACGGCGCTCGCAATCGTCCATCGTACGCCGACGTCGTTCAGCGGTATCGAGAAGGTCAGTTCGAAGAGGCGCTATCGCAGTTGCGCACGTTATCCGAGAGGCGCCTCGAGGCCGAGGCAGACGCGCTCGTGAGCCGAACGATGGAGCTGCCGCGCCGGCTCGAGTTGATTGAGGCGATGATCGCGCTGCACACCGAGGCATATCTGCGGCAGGACCGAAGTCTGAGTAACCGCGGTCATACAGCGCAAGTTGTTCGGGCACAGCAGCTCGTCGATCGCCTCCGCCGCGTCCGTGAGCCAGGATCGTTCGAGAGGTGCTGGTACCTGCTCGTCGGGGCACACCTCCAAGCGCTAAACGAATTCGACGCGAGCGAAAAACATCTATCGGAAGCGCGGCGTATGTTTCCGAACGACGCGGACCTTCTCGTGACGATCGGGATCGGCCGCGAGGTCCGCACGCGCTTCCGGCAACAGTCAACGTGGGGTTCTTCCTCGTTCGGTAATCGCCAACTCGTGACCGGCAGTCGCGATGTGCGCGCGGCTCTCGACCTAGCTGCCAATTTTTTTCGCAACGCGCTGGCGATTGCTCCTAATCACCTTGAAGCCAGACTGCGGCTGGGACGTGTGCTTCACCAGTTGGGCGATGTCGATGGCGCTGCACACGAACTCGAGCTCGCGCGCAATACGGAGGATCAGGTTGTCCTGTACCTGGCAAACCTCTTCGCCGCGTCGGTCGAAGAGGATCGCGGCCATCGTCGCGAAGCGGCCGATCTGTATCTCGCGGCGCTCAAGATTCATTCAGTCGGTCAGGCGCCGTACATCGGTCTGAGCGAGTTGTTCTACGCCGACGGTCAGCCCGGACAGTCGAAGCGCGTCATTCAGCAGCTGTTCGATCGCCCTCCTGGCTCCGATCCCTGGTTCATCTACCTCATGGGTGCCGCTTGGCACGTACCGGCCTTGCTCGATCAGATGCGGGCCATGGTGCGGGAATGAGGACGATTGCGACGCTGTTCGCACTGGCGATGATTGGTCAGCAGAGCGGCATCCCTCAACGTTTCACGAGCGGCGTTGAAGTCATCACCGTCGACGCGCTCGTCACCGACGGCCGTAAACCGATCTCCGGGCTGACGGCGAATGATTTCGAGCTTCGTGACAACGGCGTCGTCCAGCAGATTAGGCAGCTGGAGCTTGCGCGGTTGCCGCTGAACGTCATTCTGGCGCTCGACGTCAGCGCGAGCGTCGAAGGTGCACGATTCGGACACCTCCGCGAAGCCGCCCTCACGGTCATCAGGCGGATTCGCGCGCAGGACAAGGTCGCGCTCGCGACGTTCTCGCACGAGATACGTTTACGCGCGCCGTTGACGTCGAATCGCGCTCACGTGGAACGAGTGCTCCGGGATATCACGACCGGCGGCGACACTGCATTACGCGACGCGGCTTTCGGGACGATTGCCCTCCGCGGCGACGAGCCCGGTCGTGTGCTCGTCGTGCTCTTCACCGATGGAATGGACACGGCGAGCTTCCTCGACGATCGGCACGTGCTCGACGCGGTCAGGCGCTCCGACGTCATCGTCTATCCAGTCGCGATTCGCCTCTGGATCACGGGCCCGGTCGGTGTGATAAGTGCTGCATCGACGGTCGACGATGAAGAGTTCCTTCAAGCGCTCGCGGACGAAAGTGGCGGACGGTTGGTGGTCGCGGCAGGGGACCGCGATATCGGTCCGGCATTTGCCCGGATCCTCGACGAATTCAACAATCGCTACGTTCTCGCGTACACACCAGGAGAGGTCGCCAAAGGCGGCTGGCATCGCATCGACGTGCGGCTGACGTCGAGGAGCGCCACGGTTACCGCACGTCGAGGTTACTTCGCGCGGTAATTCAATGGCCGGTCACGTGCTGCGCAGCATCCAGATCACGATCGAGATTGTGATGAGCGGTACTGCGGCGAGCAGAAACCCGGCGACCGCGAAGAACATCCCGATGATACGGGCCGCCGATCCTGACCGTCCGCGTGTCGGATGAATCAGCCCTGCATCCTCGGGTGGGAACTGTGACGACCGCATGATCTGAAGGCCTTGGCGCATCAGAACGCCGCCCGCTGCCACGGCGATGAGGACGATCACTCCGAGCGCCGGCAGCACGCGCGTCCGAAACAACGCCAGCGATGCCTGACGATCCGTCCGGGCCAGTTCGGTGAGCGTCTTCAGATACGACGACAGCCAGCCGACGGCGATGGTGCCGATGATCGCCGCAAAGATCCAGGCGGCTATCGCGACGCGGCGAGCCTTCGGGTCAGCGGGCAGCAGATCGTCCATCGAATTCACTCATGTCCGCATTCTGAGATCCCCGATGTGGCGGTCTCATCCGAACGACCGTCGAAACCACAAGAGGGCAGGAGATCAAGAGAATTCGTAACTCCCGATCTTCTGCTCTCCTGTTAGTGACGACTGCCCACTGCGTATACGACCGCGAGTCGCGAACCGCCTACCCTGGACCCCGATCAGTATCTGTAAAAGCCCTGCCCCGTTTTTCGCCCCAGGTGGCCGGCGGCGACCATCCGACGCAGCAGCGGGCATGGACGATATTTGGGATCGCCGAGTCCCTCGTGCAGCACGTTCATGATCGCGAGGCAGACGTCGAGCCCGATGAAATCGGCGAGCGTCAACGGCCCCATAGGGTGGTTCATCCCCAGCTTCATGACGGTATCGATGGACTCCGCGGTGCCGACGTCTTCCATGAGCGCGAAGATGGCCTCGTTGATCATCGGCATGAGAATGCGGTTCGCGATGAATCCTGGATAGTCCGCGGCTTCGACGGCGGTCTTCTTCAAACGCACACACAAGTCTGTCGCGATCGCCATCGACTCGGACGATGTTGCCTGGCCCCTGATGATTTCGACAAGCGGCATCAACGGCACCGGATTCATGAAGTGCATCCCGAGGACGCGGTCGGGTCGCTTCGTTGCGGCGCCCAGAGTCGTGATTGAAATCGACGACGTGTTCGAGGAAAGAACGACGTGAGGCTTGGTGAGGAGATCGAGCTCCGCGAACAGCTCGCGCTTGGCATCGACGTCCTCGAAAATCGCTTCGACCAGGTAGTCGACGTCGCCGAGCACCTCGAGAGTGGTGCCGGTCGACAGCCGAGCCAGCGTCGCATCGCGATCTTCCCGCGAGAGTCGCCCCTTCTCGACGAATCTCGCGAGACTTTTGTTGATCGTGTTCAGCGCGCGTTGGAGCGCGGATTCCGCGGTGTCGATCAGCCTGACGTTGAAACCTTCCTGCGCGAACACCTGGGCGATCGCGTTGCCCATCGTTCCCGAGCCGATAACGCCGATACGAGAAATGGTCATGGTGAGATCAGGCTCAAGGCTCCTGGATTTGGGCTCTGGCCCAGACCTCGCGCGTGGCGGGGCGGACTCAGGCTGCGCGGGCCATTCAGTCCCGCTCCACGGCCAGTGCGACGCCGTTCCCACCGCCGAGACACAGCGCCGCGATGCCACGTCGCAGGTTGCGGAGCTGCAGCGCGTAGAGCAGTGTCGTCAGCACGCGAGCGCCGCTGGCCCCAATTGGATGGCCCAACGCGACGGCGCCTCCATGGACGTTCACGCGCGCGGGATCGATCCCGAGCTCGCGCATGACGGCGACCGCCTGCACCGAGAACGCCTCGTTGATTTCGAACAGATCGACTTCGTCGAGCGCCCAGCCAATCTTCGACGCCACCTTCCGCACCGCTTCGACAGGCGTCATCATGACCATCTTCGGGGCGAGCCCGCTCGTCGCCTGTCCGACGATGTGCGCCATGGGCGTGATGCCCCGCTCGCGTGCCGTGGCAGCCGACATGACGACGAGCGCTGCGGCCGCATCGTTGACGCCCGGTGCGTTTCCAGCGGTCACCGAGCCGTCCTTCCTGAACGCGGGCTTGAGGGCGGCCAGCGATTCAGGCGAGGTGTCCTCCCGGATCGGCTCGTCGCGATCCACGACGACCGGTGCGCCCTTCTTCTGCTTCTGCGGGATGCTGACGGGCAGAATCTCGTCGCGGAACCAGCCCTCTCGGGTCGCGCGCGCCGCCTTCTGATGGCTCTCGGCAGCGTATCGGTGCTGCTCGCAGCGGCTGACGGTGTACAAGTCGGCCACAACCTCCCCCGACATTCCCATGTGGCACTGCTCGAACGAGCACCAGAGCCCGTCGTTGATCATCGAATCGATGATCGTGGCATTGCCCATTCGCAATCCCTCACGTACTCGTGGAAGCAGGTAAGGCGCGTTGCTCATCGACTCCATGCCGCCGGCGACGGCGATATCGATATCTCCCGTCGCGATGCCCTGCGCCGCGAGCATGACAGCTTTCAGCCCCGAGCCGCACACTTTGTTGATCGTAAGCGCGGCGACGTGATCCGCTAACCCGCCGTTCAGCGCGGCCTGCCGAGCAGGGTTCTGGCCGTTACCGGCCTGGATCACGTTGCCCATGATGCACTCGTCGACGCTGACAGGATCGATCCCCGCCCGGGCCACCGCTTCGCGCACGACGAGGGCTCCAAGCTGGGCAGCGGTGAGATCTTTGAGTCCGCCCAGGAACTTCCCGGTGGGGGTTCGCACAGCGGAGACAATCACGGAATCACGAATAGCAGGCATCGGTTTCGACTCAATGGTCGTCGCTCACGATCGTGAGCCGGCGTACGTTAGCGGATCCCAACAGTTGCTGCAGGCGCTCGACGATTATCGGAGTGGCGCGGGCAATTTCCGCCACCCATCGCGAATCGACGGCCCGCACCTGGAGCGTACGATCGACGAGCTCCACAGACGTCACACGCGCCAGCGCCGGGCCAACAACGAGCTGCCACGCAAACGTCGTCTTTCCTTTGGACGCAGGCTGGCGGCGAATGATTTCCGCCAGAAGACCTGCGGAGAAGCTGTGAATCGGTTGCATAGGCGCCGGGGTTCGGGGTTCGGGACTCGAGATTCGCCGTGCGACGCTTTAGCCGGCTCGTGCGGCCCGAACTCCGAACCCCGAGCCCTGCGCAACCCCGAGCCCCGAATCCCGAACCCCGAACCCCGAACGTGAAGCGATACTATCATCCGCTGTGTCGCGGCTCATCCTGGCCTCTGCGTCGGCGCGTCGCGCCGAGCTCCTGACCGCGGCCGGGTTCACTTTCGACATCATCCCCGCAGATGTCGACGAGACTCCGCTGGCCGAGGAGCAGCCCACCACGTATGCATCGCGAGTAGCTGGAGCCAAGGCGGAGCGGGTAATGGCACGGCTTGAGCAGTCGAGTGATGTGGTTCTTGCAGCCGATACGGTCGTGGTGGCCGGGGGTCTGATGATGGGGAAGCCTCGCGATAATACCGAAGCGGTATCGATGCTGAAGCGGCTGTCGGGTAAGATCCACCAGGTTCATACAGCGGTCGTCGTCCGGTTCCAGGCCGGTAAACTCTCTGAACTCGTCACGACGCGCGTCCGGTTCGTTGAGATGACAGACGTGGAGATTGCCGAATATGTGGCCAGCGAGGAGCCACGCGGCAAAGCGGGCGCGTACGCGATTCAGGGCCGCGCGGCGCGGTTCATCGACTGGATCGACGGGTCATGGTCGAACGTTGTGGGCCTGCCGATTGCCACCGTGCACCGCCTGTTGAAGACTGTCGGTACGGCGAGCGACTGAAC
>JBKPCD010000279.1:0-26235 GCA_046727175.1 Acidobacteriota bacterium
TTGATGGTGAACGCAGGGCTGCCGCTCAACACCGCGACGGGCGCGGCAAACACGGCTGCGCCGAGCTGATGGTCCAGCGCGCCGAGCGCTCCTCGATACGGGTAGTACATGTTGATGTCGAACAGATCGAGCGGCGCTGTGAGCAGCCGTCGCGACACGCTCGCGATCAACCACGTGTTCAGAAGGCCATCGCTGCCCGCGATGACGCGCGACGACGCGCGGTCGAGCATCGGCCACGTGTGAAGGACAGCCAGCGCGGAAAAAAAGGGGATGACAGTCCGTCGGAACATCGGCGGCACACGATATCTTAACGGGATCGAAATGTGCGTGGCGGAGTGGGAACGGCAGGCAGGAGAACGACGTTCCTGCATCAGCGAACGAGCGCAGCGAGTGAGCCACGCGAGCGGAGCGGGGCGAAGGGGGCCCCGCGAGCGAGCGTGTAAGGGGGTTCCGGGGGACGAAGTCCCCCGGGTGACAATGTCACTGTCCGTCATCGTCACGTCTTATCGCTCAGCCGCGCTGCTCGAGCAATGCCTGGCGGCACTCGTCAAGCAGCCCGATGCATCCGAGATCGTCGTCGCTGACTGTTCGCCCGAAAGTCCGGCGGAGGGATTGCGGACGGCATTCCCTACCGTTCGCGTGCTGCACTTCGCAACCCGCAAGACCGTGCCGCAGCTCCGATGGGCTGGGATCTCGGCGAGCAGTGGCGAGATCGTCGCCGCTCTCGAGGGCCGTTGCGTGCCGACGTCCACGTGGTGCGCGGAAATCGTTCGCACTCACGCGGGCACGAGTGCGCCGGCGGTAGGCGGTCCCGTCGAGTTGAAGCCGGGAGCGTCGCCGTTCGACTGGGGACTGTACTTTGCGGAGTTCGGGCTGTTCGTGCCGCCAGTACAGCCAGGCGATGTGACCCAGCTCTCCGGCGCCAACCTGTCCTACAAGCGCAACATGCTCGAGCAGTCACGCAATCTGCTGGCGGCGGGCGAGTGGGAAGCCGCGCTCCACGAATACTGGGTCGGTCGAGGACTGCCGCTGCGACTGTCGTCGGCAGGCGTGACCTTTCACAACGGCATGACGATCGCCGACGCGTTTCGCATGCGGTTTCATTATGGATGGTCGTATGCGGCCGGCCGATTCGCGCGGGCCGACGTTTTGCGGCGCGGTGTTTATGTCCTTGCCAGTCCCTTGTTGCCCGCCGTGCTCACGTTTCGCGTCGCATTGCACGCGCACAGAAAGGGATTGGCTGGTCGATTCTGGCGGTCTGCGGTGTGGGTGGTTGCGTTCAACGTCGCGTGGTCGGCGGGGGAGTTTGCCGGATATCTGCTCGGGCGCCCGCGGCCGCATATTTACTGAGCGAGGTCGGCTCTCGGCTCATGGCCTTTGGCCCTGTTTCTGTAGGGGCTTAGCCCCGCCCGCGGCGCGGGCTGAAGCCCGCGCCCTACAATCTGTCGGCTGGGCGGCCGAATCGTAGCCGAGAGGCCTGCACCCAAATCGCCGAGAGCCTTGAGTCAAGAGCCGTGAGCCGGGCCGCATGATTCAATCCGCGATCGCCTTCGTTTGTCCCCGGTGCAAGGGCCCGCTCGAGTCGAGCGTGCTGCGGTACTCGTGTGTGGCGTGCCGGCGTGAGTATCCGATCTGCTGCGGGATTCCTGATTTCCGCATCGAGCCCGACCCGTACATTTCCATCGACGATGACCGGCGCAAGGGGGAGGCGCTGCAGCGAGCCGCTGAACGCCTCTCGTTTGGCGAACTGCTCTCTCACTACTACGCCATCACACCGGAGGATCCGCCGGAGCTGGGTGCACGATGGACCGCTCGCGCGCTGGCAGAAGTATCGATTGCCGAATCGCTGTTGCGTGATTCCGATCTGCTGCCTCCGCCTGTGAACGGCACGCTTCTCGATGTTGGCTGTTCGACCGGCGCGCTCCTGATCGCGACGTCCGCTGCCTACCCGACAGTCGTCGGCGTGGATATCGCCTTCCGGTGGTTGGTGGTGGGCGACCGCCGGCTTCGAGAGGCGAACGTTGGCGCACTGCTGGTTTGTGCGAACGCCGAGCACCTGCCGTTTCGCGATCGATCGTTCAACGTCATCACGTGCATAGACGTCGTGGAACACGTCCGTGACCCTCAGGCCGCATTCTCGGACGCGTATCGGGTCTCAGCGCCACGTGGCATCCTTCTCTGCGCCGCAAACAATCGATACGCGCCCTTGCCCGAGCCCAACATCCACCTGTGGGGAGTTGGCTTCGTTCCGCGTCGCTGGCAGGCGAAGTATGTTGCAGCGCGACTGCCCGCGCTGCTTCCGTACCGCATCCGCCTCAGAGGACCGCTGGAGCTCCGGCGATTCGCGCGCAGCGGTGGCTATCGTGACGTTCGCGTCGATCCCGCGCCCCTCGCGGCGCCACACTGGAAGGGCACACTGCTGCAGACCGCGATCGCGATCTACAACGCGGCGCGCGCTGTGCCGGTCATCCGGCGGCTGTTGACGTGGGTGGGCCCCCGGTTGCGGATAACGGCGAGCCGGCCGGGAGAAGAGGTTCAGGCACCCGCCACGGCTTCGCTCGCACCATGACCTTCAGCAACTGCACCGGCTGATAGGTGATGCTGGGCCACAGGAACACTTCATTGGTGCAGTGGCACTCCTTTGCGGCAATCGACCGACGGAGCTGACACGCTTCTGGCGAATTCCAAATCTCCGGGAAGGATCGCTGGCGCAGATTCCCGATCGGCGGATGCGTCTCGCACACGCTGACGTCGCCGTTCGAGTAGATGACGCCCGTCAGCTTGCCGGCCTGACAGGGGACGATCTGCCGTCGGGCCTCCGCGGTGCGGATCTTCGCCCACTGCAACATCGGCTCCACCGAGGCGCCGTATCGGTTGCGCTCGCGCGGCGCCCAGAGACGCTGGATGTATTCGTACAGTTTTGCGTACTCGGCGAGCGCTGGGCCCTGGAGCGACGGATTCTTTCGATCGCCGCGAATCAGCGCGAGGTTGTGATGGTCGATCGCCGGGCACCGCTCGTACAGCAACGCGGTAAGCCGCCGGAGCTCGTCGATGTTCGTGTCGGTGGCCGTCGAGATTGCATGCAGGCGCAGCCGCGAGTCGCGTCTCTGCATCTCGGCGAGCGCGTCGTAGGTCGCCAGCGCGCGATCGAACGCCCCGCGCATCCCGCGAAAGCGATCATGAAACGCGGCGAGGCCGTCCAGCGAGAACTCCACCGCGAACAGCTCGAGCGTCCGCTCGCGCAGGACCTGGTCCAACGCGCGGACCGTCCGGTCGACCATCGATCCGTTCGTCGGCACATAGATCTCGCGGACGCCATTGTTCCGGATGAAGAAGCTGCAGATCTCGCCAAACTCCTTGCGGAGGAATGGCTCTCCACCCGAGAGATTCAGGTTCTCGACTCGCCCGAGGCTCTCGGAGAGTGCGCGGATCTCGTCGACGGTCAGGTCGTCGGGACGGTTCAGGTTGCGCCAATAAAAGCAGTGCTCGCACGTCTGATTGCAAAGCGAGTTGATGAACAGGATCAGAAACGGCGGCGTGCCCGCTCGATTGGGTGACGCGTACGTGCGCCGCACGAGGCGCAAATGACGCCGCACACGCTGGACCGTGTTCATCGGCTTGGTAACGGTAGCATCCTTTGGACGGGGTGGCTAGTGTACGACCCTTAGTCCTTCGGGCGACCCAGCGAAATCACGAAGTCGCGCTTGGGATCCAGGTCCGATTTGTTGATCCGCGTCTCGGGAGGCTGCTTAGCTACGGTCTCACCGGCCTGCAACTCGATTTCGAGTCGATACCGCCCTTGTGGGACTTTGATCGTGTAGCCACCGTTCGGTCCGGTATTCGCATCGTACCGCGTGCTTGTGTCGGCGTTGATGGCGGTGACCTTCCGCCCGACGACAGGAGCGTTGGTGTCGGTTGAAACGATTCCGGCGATGGTGCCACCCACGTCGGCCGGCTTCGGTGCCTTGTCGATGACCGGCCCGTGGTGGCACGCAACAGATGTCAGCAGGCCGAGGGCGAAGAACGTCTGAAGGAGTTTCATGTGGCTATTTTCGCTTTTTCGCGGGTGACTTCTTCGGTTTTGCCTTTGACTTGCCCGCGGCAGCTGGTTTCTCCGGCGGAGGGGCAACCTTCGGCTCCGGCGCGGGCGGTGGCGCGTCGGAGTTGAAGATGTCCTCGGCGACCTTCCATTGGGCGTTCGCGGACTTCTTCCACACCGATACGTATTTCCCACGGTCGACGATCATCGATCCGCTCGGATCGTTCATCGTCATTCGGTACGTTCCTGTCGTGTAGCCAAAATCGCCGGCACCGCTCACCGTGGCGTTCGTGGGCGTCCACTTGAGTGAAAACCCTGGCGCCGAGCTCATTTTGCTATACGCATCGCGGATGGCCGCTGCGCCCTTCACGACGGGAGCACCCGGAGGGTACAGCGACGCGTCGGAGGAGTAGTAGGAGACGAACTTGTCCACGTCGTTCGATGCCTCGGACCACTGTTTGTCGGTCTCGAGGAGCAGCGTGCGTTCGCGCCCGACGTTGACGGTCGAACCGCAGGCTCCGGTCAGAGCCGTGACTGCCACGACGATCCATGCACGCCGATTCATGGTCCGCGCCTTTCAGATGAGAGATGAGGTCGTATGGAATCGCGCACTATTATGCATGAATGCCGCGGTGACCAGCGAACCGCGGGCAGCACGTTCTGTCCCCGCCCCTGACGAGCCGCACAGCGATGCGCGAGGGCGGGGGCCTTCGCGCCGAAGACGCTTCGGCGAGCCACGCCGGTCAGGTAATAGAGCTGGCGGTGGTGGAGCGACCTCTCATCAACGTGACGATCGACTGGATCAAATTACGAAATGAGCGGATCGTCGGTTGCAATGAGGACAAGCGGACGCAAACCCGCGGCGCGGTATTCTCGTCTAACGCAACTGCATGAGAAACCCAGCCGGCACGATTCGCTATGCAATTCGACAGTTCTGGTCATCTCGCGTTTTCACCGCGGCCGCGGTCCTGACGCTCGCGCTCGGCATCGGCGGCACCACGGCCATATTCACGCTCATCCATGCGGTGATGCTGCGTTCGCTACCTGTGGGCGATCCTTCGCGGCTCTATCGGATCGGTGACGGCGACAACTGCTGTGTCCAGGGAGGGCCTCAGGACCGTTGGGGGATGTTCTCCTTCCCGTTGTTCGAACGGTTGAAGGCCAACACACCGGAGTTCGAGCAGGTCACCGCGTTCCAGGCGGGCGGTGCGCGGCTCAGCGTTCGACGCGAGAGCGTCGACAGATCCGCCAGACCGCTGAGATCCGAGTACGTCACGGGCAATTATTTCTCGACGTTCGGCGTCGGCGCGTTCGGTGGACGCGTGTTCACCGAAGACGACGACCGGCCGGCGGCGGCGCCGGTGGCCGTGTTGAGTCACCACGCCTGGCAGAGCATGTACGGCGGCGATTCATCTGTCGTCGGGTCCACGTTCGTCATCGAAGGCAACCCGTTCACGGTCATTGGCGTCGCCTCGCCGGGATTTTTCGGCGAGACACTGAAAAGCGATCCGCCGGATTTGTGGGTTCCGCTGCATCAGGAGCCGCTGATCAACCGCGACGGCTCGATCCTGCGCCAGCCCGTCTCTGCGTGGCTGCGGGTGATTGGACGGCTGCGGCCCGGCGCGTCGGTCGACGGCATGGCGCCGCGCCTCACTGGCATTCTGCGGCACTGGATTCAGTACGAGTCCGAATATCCGGCCAACTGGATGCCCGAAGTGATCCAGGGTCTCCCGAAGCAGGTCATCGACGTCGTTCCTGCCGGCGCCGGCGTTGGCATAATGAAGGAGGAGTACGGACGGAGCCTCCAGATCCTGCTCGCGGTGTGCGGTCTCGTCCTGTTCATCGCCTGCGCGAACGTCGCCAACCTGCTCCTCGCGCGCGCGGTCGCGCGCCGCACTCAGACGGCAGTGCGTCTCGCTGTCGGCGCCACGCGGCTGCAAGTCGTCACGCAGGCGCTCGTCGAGAGCGTTCTCCTGGCATTGGCGGGTGGTGTAGCAGGCCTGCTCGTCGCGATGGGCGCTGCACGGCTGCTGCTCTCGCTCGCGTTTTCGGACGCGCAGTTCCTGCCGATCAGCACGCGCCCGTCGCTCCTCGTCCTGGCGTTCGCGTTCGGGCTCGCGCTCGTCACCGGCATCATCTTCGGTGCGGTGCCCGCGTGGTTTGCCACGCGCACGGATCCGGTGGACGCGTTACGCGGTTCGGGCCGCAGCACGAGCGATCACTCGTCGGTTGCGCGACAAACCTTGCTGATCGTTCAGGCCACGCTATCGGTCGTTCTCGTCGCCGGTGCGATGCTGCTCGCGCGAAGCCTCAACAAGCTCGAACATCAGGACTTCGGCTACCGGATCGACGATCGCGTCGTGGTCTCGCTCAAGCGTCCTCCGGCAAGCTACACGCTGCCGAGACTGACGACGATGTACCGCGACATCGAAGCCCGGCTCAACCAGTTGCCCGGCGTCCAGGGTTCCGGTCTCGCGCTCTACAACCCGCTCACCGACAACTGGGGCGAAGGGATTCTCGTCGCAGGTCATCCTGCGCCGAAGCCGGGCGAGCAATGGGGCGCCTCCTGGGACCGCGTGAGCGCCAACTACCTGCAGAACTTCGGCATGACCATGTTGCGGGGACGCGCCTTCACCGACGCCGACAACGAGACCAGCGAGCCGGTGGCAATCGTTAACGAGGCGTTCGTCAAGCGGTTCTTCAGGAGCGACGAGGATCCAATCGGTCAGCACTTCGGACTCGATCTCCCTGAGAACGTCAACACGTTTCGCATCGTCGGCGTTGTGCGTGACGCGAAGTTTGCGGGGTGGGGTCTGAACAGACCGGCTCGCCCGATGTTCTACGTGCCGCTTGCGCAGAACGTCGATTACAAGAACGCGCTGATGAAGCGGATCGAGCTGCAGTCGCATTTCATTGGCGGCCTCATGCTCGTGACCAGCGCGCCGCCGAGCGTCCTCGAGCCGCTGATGAGGAAGACGCTCTCCGAGGTCGATCCTGACCTGACGATCGTCAGCGTGCGGACGATGCAGCAGCAGGTGGAGATGTCGTTCGATCAGGAACGGGCTGTCGCGAGCCTCGCCGGGCTGTTCGGGATCGTCGCGCTGCTGCTGGCCGCAGTCGGCCTGTATGGCGTGACGGCTTACACCGTCGCGCAGCGGACGAACGAGATCGGCATTCGGATGGCGCTCGGCGCCGACCGCGCCGGCGTGGTCGGCCTTGTCATGCGCGGTGCATTCCGACGAGTCGGTCTGGGATTGATTCTCGGCGTGCCGCTGGCTGTCGGCGCCGGCCGTCTTATCAGCGCACAACTCTACGGCGTGTCGTTCTGGGATCCGCTGGCACTCGCGATTGCGGGTGGGTCGCTGGCGATGTGCGCGTTCCTTGCGTCGCTCATTCCAGCACGACGGGCTGCCTCGATTTCACCGATCGGGGCGTTGCGGGCGGAGTAGCAGGATGCTGAAAAAACGCGTCCTGAATGGAAAATGGGAGATGGAAAATGGGAAAAGCCCATACAATTTGCCATCTCCCATTTGCCATCTCCCATCAGGCCGTCTTTTTTCAGCGGCCTGGTAGTGAGAAGGTCAAGTGTCCGGCTTTCGCCGGCGTCCACCGAGTCCGCTCATTCCTGGCGCAAGGCGACCATCGGGCTGACGCGCAGCGCGCGAGCTGCCGGCACGAGGGCGGCGACAACAACGAGGAGCGTCAGCGCGATGGGAATCGTCGCGATGGTCGTCGCGCCGAGCGGGGCAATGCCGTCGAGGAGCCACGCAAGCAGGTGCATCGACGCAACCGCCGCGGCAAGACCAAGGACCACGCCGGCGGCCGTCAGCTCGAGCACCTGTCCAACCACCAGCCGGACGATCTGCCGCGGGCGCGCGCCGAGCGCTACGCGGACGCCAATTTCGCGAGTACGGCGAACGACGGCGTCCGCCATCAACCCGTACACGCCGATGATCGCCAGCCCCAGCGCGATTACGCCGCAGGCGCCCATCAGCGTCGTCATGATTCGATCGAGCGCCAGCGCCTCCGACAGATACGACTCGAAGGTCGCCGCCCGAGAGATCCTGACATCGCTGTCGGCTTGAAGGAGCACGCGGCGGATCGAGTCGACAACGCCCTTGGGATCCTCGCCGGTCTTCGCAATCAGATGAATGTTCGATACGTATTCCTGTTCGAGCGGATAGTAGATCGTCGGTTGCGGATCCTCCTGCAGCGTCCGGAGCTTCGCCGAAGCGACGATACCGACGATCTCGAGGAGCGGTTGCTGGTCGTCGTCTCGCGCCCGAACGACGTCTTCTACGCGACGACCGACTGCGGCGCCGGCGAAGTATCGTCGCGCGAGCTCGTCGTTAATGATGGCGACCGGCTTAGTCATCGCGCTGTCGCGGTCGTCGAACCGGCGGCCCGCGAGCATCGGGATGTTCATCGTCGCGAAGTATTCGGGGGAGGTGACGACGACATCGATATCGACGCTCTCGCCGAGTACGCCGGCCGCGTTCTCGAATCGAACGGTCCGCGTGTTTCCACGCGCGAGCGGCAGCGTGCCGGACCATGCGGCCGACCCAACCCGTGGGAGGCTGCGTACAGAGTCGAGCACTTTCCGGTGGTAGAGAAGGCCTCGTAGCTGATTGCTGTAGTCGCCTGGCGTCTCGATCGTCAGGAGCGCCATGTTGATATCGATGGCGCCATTGGCGCGCAGCGCGTTGCCGAGGCTTCGAACGAGAAGCAGTGTGACGACGAGCATCACGATCGAGAGCGCAAGCTGCACCGTGACGAGCACCGCCCGCAATCGGCTGCCCCTCTGAACGTCCCCACTTCCAGGTCCATCACCGCGGAGTGCCGTGGATGTCTGGTCTCTGGTGACCTGAACCGCTGGCGCGAGACCGTATACCGCGCCCGCGGCAATAGCAATCGCAAGGGTCAGCGTAAACACGACTGGAGTGAGACGCGTGTCGAGCATTTCGGCCTGTTCGGGCGAGAACTGCGACGGGAGGACGTGCATCGTCCACACGGCCAGCAGCACGCCAATGGATCCAGCGCCGATGGCGATGACGAGGTTTTCGGTGAGCAGAAGGCGGACGACCCGCCCGCGCGTGGCGCCGAGCGCAAATCGCACGGCGATCTCCCGCCCTCGGGCGGTCGCACGCGAGAGGAGCAGACTGCCGGCGTTCGCGCAGGCACTGAGCAGTACGAGCGACGTTGCACCGAACAGCACCACGCCCAGTAAGGTCACGCGGCTGCGAAGCGCCGGGTCCAGACGCGAGTGTGGCAGGACAGACATCGATCGCGGATCGTCGCGACCGGCAGCGGTCCCACGATTCGTTTCCGGGTACTGTGCTGCAAGCCGTCTAGCGATCGCATCGAGCCTCCGTTGCGCCTGTTCGAGCGTCACGCCGCTCTTCAGCCGGCCGACAACGGTAAGTCGCCGATTGGCGCGTCCGACCGCGCGCGCACTCGATGTATCGGCTACCGCGAGCGGTATCCAGATGTCAGACGGCCGGCCCAGCTGAAGACCGTCGAAACCGCGAGGAGCGACGCCGACGATCGTGTAGGGGCGGCCTCGAACCGTGATCTCCTGTCCGACGACCGACTCGCTCAGTGCAAACGTGCGCTGCCATAGCCTGAAGGCGATGACCGCCGGATGTCGCCGCGGGTCATCGTTCGTGAAGAGGCGGCCCTGCGCAGGGCGAAATCCGAGTGTCGAAAAGAAGTCGCTCGACACGGATGCGACGCGGACACGCGCGATGGTATCTCTCAGCGGTACTGCCATGCTCGTGTCATCGTCGACGGCCGCAAGGCTCGCGAACAACTGTCGGTCTGATTTCAGCGAGAGGAAGTCCGGATAGGACGTGCGACCGTATCGACTGCCGCTGAACTGTCCGGTGAAAACGGCGACCAGCGTTCGCGGTTCCGCGACGCCGGCCGGTTCGCGAAAGAGCAGCGCGCTGGCGAGGCTGAACACTACCGCGTTCGCGCCGGTGCCGAGGCCGACACTGAGCAGCAGGATTGCGGAGATGCCCGGTGATCTCGCGAGCGCTCGCAGCGAATAGCGCAGGTCTTGGATCAGTGTCGACACGCTCGGGCGCCCAGGGAATCACTTACCAGTGATGCTGAAACACGCATCCTGAAATGGCAGATCGTAAATGCGAAATGGGAAGAACCTGGCGATTTGCCATCTCCCATTTGCCATTTCCCATCGGGCCGGCTCTTTCAGCGGCATGTCACTCGCTCCGTAGAGCGATTATGGGATCGATTCGGACGGCGCGCCGTGCCGGCGACGCAGTGGCCAGGAAGGCTGCAGTCATCAGCAGCAGGCACGTCACGGCGAGCGTCGTCACGTCCGCCGGTCCGACGCCGAAGAACACGCTCGAGATCCATCGCGCGATGGCGACCGCGGAGACAAGGCCGATGAGGACGCCGGCAGCCGTCAACTGAAGGGCCTGCACGAGGACCATCCTCCGGACGTCGACGGCCCGCGCGCCGAGAGCCATGCGGATCCCGATCTCCCTCGCGCGCTGTGCGACGGTGTACGACATCACGCCGTAAATCCCGAGCATGCCTAGCAACAGCGCGAGGACCGAGAACGTCATCACCAGGGCTGCGCGCATCCGAGGCTCCGCGATCGATCGAATCGCGAGATCGTCCAGCGTCCGCACTCCGACGACGATGACATCAGGATTCACCGAACGGATTTCCTGTCGAACGATCTTCGCCAGCGCTTCAGCCGCACCGTCGTTTGCGGCGCGGATGACGATTCGCGGATCGTACAGCGGGAATTGTCGGTAACTGTAGTACACCTCCGGCTGGACGTCAGCCGCGAATCCTGCCGAGCGGATGTCAGACACCACGCCGACGATCTCGCGCCATTCGACCCCTCCGGGCGGCGGCTGACGGAAGCTGCCAAATCGTTCGCGGCTGCCAATCGCGAACCGCTTGCCGATGGGATCCTCTCCGGGCCAGTATCGCCGGGCGGCCGTTTCGTTGATCACGGCGACCAGCACGCCATCCGCGCGGTCATCCTCAGTGAATCCGCGGCCCCGGAGGACGGCGATCCCCATTGCGGCAAAGTAACCAGTGGTAACAGCTGTCTGAACGACGTGAGGCGACAACGTCGCAGGTCGGACAGGATCGCCTTGTCGCGTAATCGCTTGACTCGCCAGATTGCCTTCGAAAGGCGCTCCCGTTGCGGCCGCGACCGCTCGAACATCCGCCAAACCCGTGAGACGCGGGACCAGCGCCTCGACGAACCTCGCCGCATTGCCGCGCGCCCGTAATGACGATGTCGTGAGGTCCGTCGAGACGATCAGCGTACGCGCTCGATCGAAGCCGACGTCGACCGACTCGAGGTTCAGAACGGTCTTCACGAGCAGCCCCGCACTGACCACCAGGGCGACGGCGAGCGCGATCTCACCGATCACGAGCGCCTGTCGCAATCGCCGGCTCGCACGCGCTTCCGTCTGTCGATCCGAACGCCAGCTCGTGGCACGCCACTCGACCAGCGGGGCCAGACCGCAGGCGGCGCTCGTCCCGAGCGTCAGCACGACCACGAACACGAGTACTCCCCAGTCCATCCTGGCAGTGTCGACGAGCGGAACGCGCTCGGCGAGCGCCGGGACGAGCGCGGCCTGCGTCCACGTAGCGACGAGAAGTCCGAATGCTGCGCCCGGAGCGGTCAGGAGCAGGCTCTCGGCGAGGAGCTGCCGCGCGATCTGCCGGCGCGTCGCGCCGAGGGCCAGTCGCGTCGATACTTCACGATGTCGCGTGATGCCGCGCGCCAGCAGGAGATTTGCCACGTTGGCGCACGCGATCAGCAATACGCAGCAGACGGCGGCGAAGAGGCCGACGAGCGTCAACCGGTGAGCGCCGACGAGCGTTTCACGGAGGGGGACTACCTTCACCGCGGGGACGGCAGCTGCCGTGGGGTGTCGCAGGGCAATCCGATGGGCGATCGCGGTGAGCTCCGCGGCGGCCTCTGCGGGTGTCGCCCCGGATCGGAGGCGACCAAAAACCGTGTACCACGGGCAGCAGCGATCAGCCGCATCGCGCGGCGGCATCGGCCCGGCGCCCCAATCGCCAAGCGAGAGCCAGAGGCTCGCGCCGGAAGGGAAATCGAAGCCGGGCGGCATCACGCCGACGATCGTGAACACACCGCCGCGAAACGTATCGATGGTCAGCCCCTTGCCGACGACCTGAGGATCGCCGCCGAACGCGTCCTGCCAGTAGCCATAGCTGATTACGACCTTGCGGCGGCCGGCACTGAGGTCCTCTTCGCGGCCCAGGACGGATCCGATGAGCGGCTTCACGCCCATCACGTCGAAGAATCCCGAGGACGCGTAGATGCCCTCGACGCGTTCGGGCCCAGTCCGGCCGGTCACGTTGAAGGGCCAGGCCTTGCCGTTCCAGTTCGGCAGCACGCCGAGAGCTTCGAACGATTGCGCTTCGGCGGCCCAATCGACGAAATTCGCCGGTGTCGGGCGGCGCTCGTTCTGGCCCGCTCGTGGATCCTGTTCCCAGACGGTAACGAGTTGCTCCTGGGCGGGGAACGGCAGCGGCCGCAGGAACACCGCGCGCACCAGGCTGAACAACGCGGTCGTCGCTCCGATCCCCACAGCCAACGTCAGGATGACCATCGCCGAGAAGCCGGGATTTCTGACGATGCCGCGCCACGCGCAGATGAAGTTCATCGTGGCGGATGGTGCAACTTTCCGGCCGGCACGTCCATTTGGAAAGACAGGCGCATGTGATGGCTGAGTGTTCGCTGGCGGAACGTTGTCGTCCGTAACCGGCCGTCGAGCCACGAGGCACCCGCACGAGGCACCAGGCACCTGGCACGACACGATTCACCACCTGCAGTATGCTCGGGCCGGGTGGCTACCGTTCTCCTTCACGCCACATCCATCAGTAAGTCGTTCGCAGGCGTGCGAGCGCTCGCCAACGTGTCGTTCGACCTGCTCGGAGGCGAGGTCCACGCGCTCGTCGGGGAGAACGGCGCAGGAAAGTCGACCCTCATCAAGATCTTCACCGGCGCCGAGCACGCCGACGCCGGAACGCTGGAGATCTCCGGGCAGGTCGTTCGCCGGATGGATCCGGCGACATCCCGATCGCTCGGCATTGCCGCGATTTATCAGCAGCCTGCGCTCTTTCCCGATCTCACGGTGGCCGAGAACATCGCCCTGACGCTCGAGCAGAAGAAACCCTGGCAGCGGATCGACTGGAGAACGCGCGGCCGTGTCGCGGCCCACCTGCTCGAACAGATCGGCGTTGCCATCGATCCGGCGCGCCTCGTCGAGACGCTGAGCATGCCCGAACAGCAAATCGTCGAGATCGCCAAGGCCATCGGCGCCGACGCCAGGATTCTGATCATGGACGAACCGACCGCCGCCCTGACGGACCGCGAGGTCGAGCACCTCTTCGGCGTCGTCGGTCGCCTGCGAAGTCGCGGTGTCGGTATCGTCTACATTTCACATCGTCTAGAGGAAGTATTCGCATTGGCGGATCGAATCACCGTTTTACGGGACGGAACAACCGTCGCAACGCGCTCGGCCGCGGGCGTGGATCGAGCGTCACTCATCAGGATGATGGTCGGTCGTGAGCTGTCAGCTGTCTTTCCAAAACGCGCCGTGAACATCGGCGAGATCGGGCTGGAACTGCGCCGCATGTCCAATCGCGCGGCAGGTGTGCGTGACGTCTCTCTCACGCTGCGGCGCGGCGAGATTCTGGGCCTCGCGGGACTCGTCGGTTCAGGACGCACGCAGCTCGCCGAGACGGTCTTCGGCCTGACACCTGCAGACGGCGGGGAAATCCTCCTGAACGGGAAGACCGCGAAGATCCAGTCGCCAGCTGACGCCATCCGACTCGGTATCGGCTACGTGCCCGAGGACCGGCGACAACACGGAGTCGTGCTTGAGATGTCCGTTGCTGCGAACGCGAGCCTCGCGAGCCTGAGCGTCGTCTCGCGTCACGGGTTGATCGATCGAGCGGCCGAACGCGCGTCGGCGCAGCGGTACATGGACCAGTTCCGAATCAAGGCGCCGTCAGTACACACCGAAGTCGGCACCCTGTCGGGCGGCAACCAGCAGAAGGTTGCGCTCGCGCGCTGGCTGTCGACGAACCCGTCGGTCCTCATCCTCGACGAGCCGACGCAGGGCGTGGACGTCGGCTCGAAAGCCGAGATCCATGGTCTGATCCAGACGCTCGCCGAGCGCGGGCTGGCAATTCTCATGATCTCGTCCGAACTGCCGGAAATCCTTGGGATGAGCGATCGGATTGCGGTGATGCAGGCCGGCACGATTCGCGGGGTGCTCGCTCGGAGCGAGGCGACGCAGGATGCGATACTCTCGCTGGCGCTCGAAGAAAGGTGCTGAAGAAAGGTGCTGAGGGTGCTGAAAGTGCCGACCGTGCTGACGGTGCCCACGGTGCTGACGGCGAACGCGCCACCGCGAAGGCGAGCACTCCCAGCATCTTGACTTATGCGCCATCGTAGAGAGATTTCCGTCGCCCTGACGATTGCCGCCCTCGCGCTTGTGCTCGCGATCGGCACGCCCGGCTTCTTCGCGCGTGACAACCTGATTGATCTGTTCCTCGCGAACATGCCGGTGCTGATCGTCGCGCTCGGCATGACGCTCGTCATTCTGACGGCGAACATCGACATCTCGGTCGGATCCATGTTCGCCGTCTGCGGGGTCGCGGGCGGGCTGCTGGCAAAGGCGGGCGTTCCGCTGCCCCTCGTGGCGATCGCCGTATGCGCGACGGGTGCGGCGCTCGGCGGGATCAACGGCGCGCTCGTCGCGTTCACCCGCATTCCGGCGATCGTGGTCACGCTCGCGACAATGGTGGCCTTTCGCGACGGATTGCGATGGGCGACGGAGGGGGCGTGGATTGAGAATCTGCCGGAACGCTTTCAGTGGCTGGGACTCGGTCAGGCTGCGTATCCGCTCGTGGCGGCCGGAATTGCGCTCGGGCTTCAGGCGGGATTCGCGTGGGGCATGCACAACCTGGCCGCGGGCCGCGCGATCTACGCAACCGGCTCCCACACCGAGGGTGCTCGGCTCGCCGGGTTGCATACGGGCCGGGTGACGTTCTCTGTTTTTGCTCTTTGCGGAGGCCTCACGGGCCTTGCCGCGCTGTTGAACGCTGTGCGCTTCAATCAGATTCCCAGCAACGCGGGTCTCGGCCTCGAGCTGAAGGCCATCGCCGCGGTCGTGGTCGGCGGGGCGAGCATCACCGGCGGCCGCGGGACGGTGATGGGTACGG
Source organism: Acidobacteriota bacterium (assembly GCA_046727175.1). Lineage (GTDB taxonomy): Bacteria > Acidobacteriota > Vicinamibacteria > Vicinamibacterales > 2-12-FULL-66-21 > JBKPCD01. The sequence goes on from JBKPCD010000279.1 coordinate 15,293, forward strand.
TGCTCGGCGTGATCCTCCTGGGAGCGATCGGTCCTGCGCTGACGTTCCTCGGCGTCAGCGCGTATTGGGAGCGCGCAATTCAAGGTGGAATCATCCTCGCGGCCGTCGCCTTCGATGCACTGCGCGTTCGACCGATGTCGCACGCGGCGGCCGTCGCTACATCAGCGTAGACCGCAATGAATTGGCGGTCGCGAATCTTTCCGGATGTGGTGCGCGGTGTCGAGCGGCGTCCCCGGCGCGCGTTTTCGGCGCGCTGGGGTGCGGAGTGGGTGTTGCTGGTCGCGGTGGGCCTCGAGATTCTCCTGTTTTCGGCAATCGCGCCGAACTTCCCGACTCTCGGCAACTTCTTCGAGGTCACGCGCCTCAGCGTCGAGCTCGGTCTGCTGGCGGTCGCGCTGACTCCCATCATCATCACCGGCGGCATCGACCTGTCCGTGGGATCGACGATGGGGCTGGCGGCGGTGCTCTTTGGCGCGGCGTATCGCGACTGGCACCTGCCAATCGTGGTGGCCGCGGTCGTTGCGCTCGCCGTTGGCGTCGTTGCGGGAGGAGTGAATGCGCTGCTCGTGGCGCGACTGCGCATTCCGCCGCTCATCGTTACCCTCGGCACGCTCTCGCTGTTCAGGGGGATAGCGGAAGGCATCACGCGCGGCGCGGTGAACTACACCGGCTTCCCACCGGGTTTGCTCGCACTCGGTCAGGGTTACCTGTGGCGTGTGATTCCCGCGCAGCTGCCGATCTTCCTGCTCGTCTTCGCCGGATACGTTGTCCTGTTGCATCGATCGGTCATTGGCCGCGCGTTGTACGCGATTGGCTTCACGCAATCGGGAACACGCTACGCGGGGATTCCGGTGTCGCAGCGCGTCGGTCTCGTGTATCTCCTGTCCGGGATTGTCTCGAGCATTGCGGCGATCGTCTACGTTGCACATCTCGGGCAGGCGCGATCGGATGCAGGGAGCGGCTACGAGCTCGACGCCATCACTGCCGTCGTGCTCGGAGGCACGTCCGTGTTCGGCGGCCGCGGGACGTTGTGGGGCACGCTGCTCGGCTTGTTCGCGCTCGCGATCCTGCGGAACGGGCTGCGGCTCGCCGCGCTGCCGTCGGAGCTCGCCGGCGTGCTCACGGGCGCGCTGCTGCTCGTCACCATCGCCATCGATCGCCTGCGGCTGCATCGCCGTGCTGACGTATATTCCAGCGACGAGGTCATTGACGTGAAGAACAGCCAGGTCGCCGTCCTGTGCGCAGCCGTGATTGGCGGCTCGCTCATCGTCGCGGGCACGAACGTCTGGCTCGTGCGCTCGGTGACGCGTTCCGCAGCCGCGACTGCCACGCCCGCGGCGACTCCATCCGCAGCGGCGCATCGACCGGTGATCGCGATCATGCCCAAGGCGAAAGGGGATCCGTACTTCGTGAGCTGCCGTGCGGGGGCCGAGGAGGCCGCGAAAGAGCTTGGCATCGATCTGATTTGGGACGGTCCCACCGGGCTCGACGCGGCGCGACAGAACGAGGTCGTCGAGAACTGGATCACGCGGAAGGTCGAGGTGATTGCCGTGGCGGTCGAGAACCGCGCCGGTATTTCAACGGTGCTTCGGAAGGCGCGCGAGCGCGGCATCCGGGTGCTCACGTGGGACGCCGATGCCGAACCGGACGCGCGCGACTACTTCGTCAACCAGGCGACGGCGGAAGGAATCGGGACGACGTTGATCGACGAAGCGTCACGCCTGCTGAACGGGAAAGGCCAGTTTGCGATCATCACGGGAGCTCTCAGCGCTGCGAACCAGAACGAGTGGATCGGGTTCATCAAGAAGCGAATGGCGGAGAAGCACCCGGGGCTGACACTCGCGACCATCCGGCCGAGCGACGACGATCGCGACAAGGCGTTTGCCGAAGCGCAGACGATCCTTCGTGTCCATCCGGATGTGAAGCTGCTGATGGCGATCTCGGCGCCGGCCGTACCCGGAGCGGCGGAAGCCATCCGCCAGGCAGGGCGGCGCGACGTGAACGTCATCGGCCTCTCGCTTCCCAACATCAACAAGCCATACGTGCACGACGGGATCGTGCAGACAGTCGTCCTCTGGAACACGCGGGATCTCGGATACGCCACCGTCTACGCGGGCGTCGAGCTGCTTCAAAACAAGCTCTCGGGCGGTGCTCGGCTGCTGCAGGCCGGCCGCTTGGGGTCGCTCGAGATTCGCGGCAGCGAGATCATTCTTGGTCCGCCGCTCAAGTTCACGAAGGCCAACATCGACCAGTTCGATTTTTAGTCCGGGGGACTTCGTCTCGCCGGACCCCCTATCCCACCCCACCGCACTCAATACGTGCGGCGGGGGCCCCGGTATCGCCGTCGCCCGCGGGGCCCGTTCGCCCCGCTCCGCTCCGGCGGGGTCCCCGCCGCGCGTTCGCTGCGCGGTGGGGTGCGGGGCGGCTCGCTCGCGCTGTTCGCTCGCGCCGTCAATCGGACGACTTCGTTCTTGGGACTCTCCCGTTGCGCAGAACTCGCTCAGCGGGCCGATCGACATTTTTGTAGGCTATTCAGCATCGTCCTACGAAACCGTCGCGCGCGGTCCTTCACTTTCTGCAGCTTTTCCACCTGTTTTCGAGAAGTCGCCCTGGATCGCCTCTTGCTCTCCTCCGGTACAAATGATTGTCCTGAAGGTAAAGGCCATGGAGTCTTACGAGCTGGTCGAGCGCGTGCGAAGTGAGTTTCTGGAGATGCCGGGCCTGCGGCTGACGCCGGCGCAGGCTGCGCGATTGTGGGGCCTGGACGCCGCCGTGTGTCAGAACGTGATCAGGACCCTCGTCGCGTCGTCGTTTCTGAGGTGGACGCCCTCGGGAATGCTCGTCCGCACAGAGCACTAAAATCCTTCCGTTCTCTCCCTGGCACAATCCTACGGAGGCGCGCGACAGGCGCCCGCCGAGCGGAGCGGGGCAAAGGGCTCCGCAAGACACCGAGAGGGCGTTCCGGGGACGAAGTCCCCGGACAAAACGGACTGCGCCAAACGGCGACGTATAATTTTCGTCGGCGTTTTCGCAGTCCCGTTCAATGCCCGCACACACCCACACGGCCGTCGTCGGCGCCGAAGGCCACCTGATCGATTCACAGCTCCTCAACGCAATTTTCGATATCGTCATCGAGCGCGGGGGAGCATTCGAGGTCCTTCAGTTCGATATCGGGAAAACCAACGACGACTACTCGTCAATCACGTTGAAGGTCTCGGCCGGCTCCGCTCCTGCCCTGCAGCGGCTCGTCGAAGAGTTGATGCCGCTCGGCTGCCATGCGGTCGAGGAGCACGATGCGCTTCTACGAGTTGCGGATCGCGACGGTTGCGCGCCCGAGGACTTCTACTCGACCACCAACATGCGGACGCACGTCCGCGTCAACGGCCGCTGGGTCGAAGTCAAGCGACAGCGAATGGATGCAGTCATCCTCGTCGGTGACGCAGAGGCCGTCTGCCGCAAGCTGCGAGAGATCAAGGCGGGCGATCGTGTCGTCTGCGGGCTCGAGGGGCTGCGCGTGACCCCGGAGTTTCGCGACCGTGAACGCGCGGACTTCGCGTTCATGTCGAACGAGGTCTCCTCAGAGCGCCGTGTGGAAGCGAGCGTTGCGAGAGTTGCCGCGATGGTGCGTGACGCAAAGGCTCGCCGCGGACGCGTGGTGTTCGCGGCCGGTCCCGTGGTAATTCACACGGGCGGCGCCGTGTACCTGAGCGAGCTGATCCGGCTCGGCTACGTCGACGTGCTCCTCTCGGGCAATGCGCTCGCCGTACACGATGCGGAGCTCTCGCTGTTCGGGACGTCGCTCGGCGTCGATCTCGAGGCCGGCGTTCCCGTTTATGGCGGGCACCGTCACCACATGCGGGCGATCAACGCCATCAACCGCGCAGGCGGCATCCGCGCTGCCGTAGATGCCGGCGTGCTCGCGAGCGGAATCATGGCCGACTGCATTCGTAAGGGCGTCGAGTACATCCTCGCCGGCAGCATTCGAGACGACGGACCGATTGTGGATACCGTCACCGACATCGTCGAGGCGCAGGACCGCTACACGGAGGCGCTCGCGTCCGCATCGATCGTCATCATTCTCTCCACGATGCTACACGGGATTGGCGTAGGGAACATGCTTCCGGCGTGGGTACCCGTCGTGTGCGTCGACATCAATCCCGCAGTTGTCATGAAGCTCGCCGATCGCGGATCGTCGCAGACGATCGGCATCGTCACCGACGTCGGCCTGTTCCTGCACCAGCTCGCGAAACGGCTCGGCGAGTGATTGTGACGGGCCGCGGGGTCTGAAGACCCCGCGCTACAGCGGCTGGCCAGGCCCCTTGGCGCTGGAGGCCGGCTCAGACCCGTAGCGGGATGCTGAAAAACGCATCCTGAATGGCAGATGGTAAATGGAAAATGGAAAGAACCTGAGTATTTTGCCATCTCCCATTTGCCATTTTCCATCAGGCAGGCTTTTTCGGCGGCCTGATAAGGCGTCGGCGCCAGACGCCGCCTGCGTTGGACTAAACAGCACGTCGCTGAGTGACGAGCCGCGGGATCTCTCTAAAAACCCGCGCTGCAACGTGACTACGCCGCTGTCGCTGATGCCAGCACGGACTTGTAGCGCGGCGTCTTCAGACGCCGCGTGCATTGGATGCGGGTCGACGAATTCCCGCAGGCTGCGCTAGTATTCGACGGTACAGCGAACTCCTGCCCGTCCATCCGGAGGATTCATGAACAAGCAGAGACTTTTCGTCGCCAGCTGCGTGTCGCTCGTGACGACGGCGATGGTGTTTGCTATCCGCGGTGACATCGAGGGTTCCATGAGCGCCGCCTTTCAGCTCACGAAGGAGCAGATCGGCACGATCTGGAGTCCGGCGTTCTGGGCATTCACGGTTGCCATCTTCATCAGTGGTGCGCTTGTCGACACGGTGGGTCTGCGAGCCCTCCACATCCTGTCAGCGTTAGGGTATCTGGTTGGCGTCACAGTGGTCCTGCTCGCGCCGCACCCGGTGGCGCCGGTTCCATCGGTGTTCGCCGAAACAGGCCCGACACTGTTGTACGTCGGCTTCATGATCATGGGGTTGTCGCAGGGCCTCGTCGAAGGCGTGATCAACCCGCTCGTCGCCACGATCCACAGCGACCAGAAGACGAAAAGGCTCAACATGCTCCATGCGTGGTGGCCCGGCGGCATGATCATCGGCGGTCTGCTTGCCGTTGCGATGACGCAGCTCTTCGGCGCGAGCTGGCAGCTGAAGCTCGCCACGATCCTCGTGCCAGCGGTGGTCTACCTCGCCATGGCGGCGACGATGGAGTATCCGAAGACCGAACGCGTGACATCGAACGTGTCGACCGGTGCGATGTGGAGCGAGGCGGCCAAGCCGCTCTTCCTGCTGCTCTTCGTCTGCATGTGGATGACTGCGGCCGCCGAGCTCGGTCCCGATCAGTGGTTCCCGTCGGTGATGGGCGCGCTCGTGCCGCAGCTGCAAGGCGTGTTGTTCCTCGTGTACACCGCCGGGCTCATGTTCGTCCTGCGCACGTTCGGCAGCGGAATCGCGCACAACTCGCCGCTCGGCACGCTCGTCGTCTGCTCGATCCTCACCGGCATCGGCCTCTACTGGCTCGGTGGCCTGCAGCCCGGCGCGAGCCCCCTCGTCGCGTTCGCGGCGGCGACGCTGTTCGGCATCGGCAAGACGTACTTCTGGCCGACGATGCTGGGTGTGACCGCGGAGCAGTTCCCGCGCGGCGGCGCACTGCTGATTTCGCTGATGGGCGGCGCGGGCATGCTGTCAGTCGCAGTCGCGTTGCCGATTATGGGCGCCAAGATCGACCAGTTTGGCGCCGGTGCCGCGCTCCAGTTCGTCTCGATCCTCGGCGCGATCCTGACGGTCGTCTTCGGCGGGCTGTTCCTCTACTTCAAGGCAAAAGGCGGATACCGTCCTGTGCAACTCAGTACCGGAGAGCCGATTCCGGCCGGGGAAATGTAAGAGCAAAGGTGCTCAGGGTGCTGAAGAGCACGTGCTGAAGGTGCTGAAGGTGCTGGGGTGCTGAAGGTGCGGCGCAGCACCATCAGCACTCGGGTGCGCGCTGATTTGTTGGTAGTCGCTGCGCGGGACGTGGCGGACCGCCTCAGCGGATGCCCACTTCTCCGGCGCCCATCGCCAGGGCGCCGTTTGGGGTCATCGCCGTCCGCGCCGCTGCTCGGGGGCTCTGGGGGAGCCAGCCCGGGAATCGGTCCACACGACCGCACGGTCGAACAGGTCGTGAGGGAGGCGGGCAGCCGACGTCGCGTGGCGGCGATCGTGCTCTCGGTCTTTGCCGGCGCGGCCGTGCTTCTGGCCGCGATCGGGCTTTATGGGGTCATCGCGCAGAGCGTGAGCGAGCGCCGGCAGGAGATCGGCGTACGCATGGCACTCGGCGCGACGCACGATCAGATCCTGCGGTTGTTCCTGCGACACGGGCTGATCGTCATCGCGATTGGGATTGGAGCCGGGATCGCCGGCGCTGTGGCCGGAGAGAGAGCCTTGCGAGCCTGGTGTTCGGCGTGACCGTGACCGATCCTGTCACGCTCGGCACGGTAGCCGCTGTTGATAACAGTCACATTGCTCGCGTGCCACATCCCGGCGCGATCCGCAACACGACTCGACCCCATGACGGCCTTGCGATCGGACTGAAATCAGTTCAGGCGATCCAATCCCAACTCCTGAATAGTCGCCAAGGTTAGCAACGACAGCCTGCCGTTCGCCGCGTCGTCCGTCCACTCGGAGCCGCTTCGTGACCTCAAAGCCAACGGATTATTCGCGGAAAGTCGCCCAGTTTTTAGTAATCCGGAGGACAAGCTCGAATCGAACTATTCGAGTTGGGCGACTGCTGCGGTTCGTGCCTGTGAGGGTTTGTTACCGGCTCTTAGCACCCTCAGCGCCTTTAGCACCTTCAGCGCCCTTAGCACTGTTCTTGAGATACACGTTGCGGAACTCGACCTTCATCGGATCCCCCACATGCATCTGAAAGCCGATCAGCCCCTTCAGTGCGCGGTTCTGTGTGTCATCGTCGACGAACACGGCCGTGACGTGACCGTTCAGGATGTGAATCAGCGTGCTGCCGCGCGCGATGATGTGGAACTGGTTCCAGTCCTTGTCCTTGATGTAAGCCTTCAGCGCATCGCCGCTCTCGAGCGCGCCGATTGAGCCGCGACGGCCATCGGCGGCATACCCGGCCGTTCCGCGGGGCGCGAGGAATCCGCGGCCGCGCTCTTCGTAGAGCATTCCCGTGAAGGCGTTCTGGATGTCGATGTCCGCCTGGTAGCCCTTCAGCACCCATTTGCCGGTTTTCTCGTCAGGCGGGACCTGCACGCTTCGGTACTGGATGCCGCTGTTCGTGTTGTTGATCCGGAACTCCACCTTCAGCTCGAAGTCCCCCGGCTCGCCGCCGCGCCAGATCAGGAACGTGTTCTGCTGCAGCTTCTTCTCCGGTGTGCTCTCGCCAACCAGGGCGCCGTTCTCGGCGCGCCAGAACGTCGGGTCGCCGTCCCACCCCTTCATCGATGTTCCGTCGAAGATCGATTCGAAGCCGGTGCGATCCTCGAACGGAATCGGGGGCGCGCCGCGGGCCTGAAAGAAGGTGCTGAGGGTGCTGGACGTGCTGAAGGTGCTGAAGGTGCTGGTGCTGGAGGTGCTGGAGGTGCTGAGGGCGCTGAAGGTGCCGATGGTGCCGCCGGTACAAACCGTGGCGAGCGCGACGATCGACGACGTGAGCGCGGCGGCGGCAACGGCGCGCCGTGTGAGGCGTTGAATGACGGGCATGAGTCCTCCTACCGGCGACCTATCAGCGGGCCGCGCGCGCCGCGTCGCCTTTCTGCGCGGACGCGACCGGCTCCCACTGCCGGGTCTTCCCCGATTTCAGGATGGCGTCGGTGACGTGGTCGGTCGCGAGAGCATCGCGGAACGTCGGCGGAGCGCTCGTGTTCTCGGCGAGTCCCTGCGCGAAGTCGGCGAACTGATGGATGAACGTGTGCTCGTAACCGATCTGCAGCCCCGGGACCCACCAGCGCTTCATGTAGGGATGATCGCTGTCGGTGATGTGAACGCTGCGCCAGCCGCGCACCCGCCCTTCGTCGCGATGATCGAAATACTGAATGCGATGGAGATCGTGCAGATCCCAGAACGCTGAGGCGTGCTCGCCGTTGATCTCGAGCGTGTAGAGCGCCTTGTGTCCCCGCGCGTAGCGCGTCGCTTCGAACATCGCGAGCGATCCGTTCGAGAACCGGCACAGGCACGCACTCGCATCGTCGATGCCGACCGGCTCGATGCGTCCCGTCAGGTTGTGCTTCCGTTCCTTCACGAAGGTTTCGGTCATCGCCGTCACTTCCGAAATCGATCCGTTCAACCACATGGCGGTATCGATGCAGTGCGCGAGGAGATCCCCCGTCACCCCGCTGCCGGCGACCTTCACATCGAGCCGCCAGAGCCCTTCGCCGCCTTGCGGCAGGTCCTGCGAGATGGTCCAGTCTTGAAGGAACTTTGCGCGGTAGTGGAAGATGCGTCCGAGCTTGCCTTCGTCGATGAGCTGCTTCAGCAGGACCACCGCGGGGACGCGGCGGTAGTTGTACCAGACCGTGTTGGGCACGTCGGCCGATTCCACAGCCGCAACCATCTCCTCCGCTTCCTTGGCCGTTCTGCCGAGCGGCTTCTCGCACATCACCATCTTGCCGGCTTTCGCCGCGGCGACGGCGATATCGCGGTGCGTGTCGTTCGGGCTCGCGATGTCGATCAAATCGATGTCCTTGCGCCCGACGAGCGCGCGCCAGTCGCTCTCGATCGATTCGTAGCCCCAGTTTGCCGCAAACGCCTTGACGCGATCCGGATTCCGCGCGCAGACGGCCTTCAGAACCGGCCGATACGGCAGCTCGAAAAAACGCGGCGCCTGCAGGAACGCGTTCGAGTGCGTGCGTCCCATGAATCCGTATCCAACCAGGCCGATGTTGAGGTTCTTCATGGCAAGCTCGCTCCAGCTCCGGCATTCTGAAAAGTGAATGATATGTGAAGTTGGACGGATTCTCGTCACTGACCGGGCGATTCAGGAATCTGGAGCGTGTCTCGTCGGCCGACGGCTGTTCGTGCGCCGGTCGCGAGCACGATCAGCTCGCTGCCGTCGATCCTGAGCGCGACGTCGAGGAACGCAGGAGCTGACGATCCTGGACTCTGGTGCAACTGCACACGGAACCGGACGTCAATCGGGCCCTGTCCTGAGCGCGCCGTTACAGCCGCGGCTTCCGCGCGAAAGACGTCTGGACCGGTCGAGCGGGTCGAGCATCCCGATCTCCCCGGCTCCCACCACCATGCGCCGTGGGCGTCGGTCGGATCCACTGCCACACAGAAAGGCGCCGCGCGGATCCCGATGTCAATCGGCATGTCCGTGACAACGTAGCGTGAAGCGGAGTGTGTGGTATTCGTGGACGCACAGGACACGAGCGCAAGCCCTGCGAGGGCGCGAAGAAATGTCGATCTGACCCTCAGCCACATCATACGCCTCGCGAACCTCATGAGCGCCGCCCTTTGGCGGCCCGTCAGAGCACTCCGCCCCGCTCGGCGATCAAGCGCATCGCCGGTTTGCTGACGAAGCTCATGGTGAAAGCGCGATCCCCACGCGAGCGCCGTCACATCACAATACTCGTGCATCGATTCATCGTCTACGCCCCGCAGCTGCTTGCGCAGCGAGGTGCGGACGTTCGGATCGGCGCCGTGGTCGAGCAACAGCCGCGCGAACACATCGTCATACCGCAAGCGAATAGGCTGAGTCACCACACATCCAGTGTGATCACCAAAGCCCTCCTCGTCGACCTCAGCTCTGACGTTCACGTCGGCGCCGCGCGCGATCAGCCATCGGGCAATGTCGATTTCGTCGTAGTCAACGCAGAGGTGGAGGAGCGTCGCACCGGCCAGTGGTGTTGCGTGGAGCGCAAGGGAATGATCGGTGTGGCACCCGAGCTCTGGTGGATAGATTTCGTCGTGAGTAAAGGTCCTGAAGAGGAGGTCTGCGTCGCGCGCGAGATGCCGTTCGAGGAGATCGATTCGGCCGCGGTGGATCGCCATCGGCGCTGTATCAGCAATGCTGCATGACGAGATCGCGAACGGCATCCGCATCGTCGCGACAAATGGCATCGGTCATGCCGATCCAAAGGTCCTCGCAGCATACGTTGACCGGTTCGAGCTGACGGGTCAGTCATTTGCCGGGGAGCGAGCTGGCTGTCAGGCTTCTTCTTCACCGGTCTGCCAATTCTATTGCGCGCAGGATTCTCCTCGTGGCCCGGATGATGATCAGGATGATCGCAAACGCCACCCAGGCGATCAGGAACGTCAACGCGGCCACGGAAGCGCCGAGCAGCCGTTGGAGGTTGTCAGTGGTTCGATGCAGGTACTCGAGCCGCGCATACATGCCGAGGGTGGCGACCACGGTGATCCATCCCAACGCGTATACACGTCTTTGGAAACTGTCGATGGCATCCAACGATTTTCGAAGCGGGGTTTCGATGTCCTGAGCCATCAGATCCTCCTGTTTCGATCGAGTTGTCGCCGAAGCGCGGCGAGCCCGTAGGCGAGCCTCGATTTCGCGGTACCCAAGGGAATCTCGAGAATCGCTGCGACATCAGATAACGAGAGCTCTTCCTGGAAGTGCAGAACGAGAACCGCCCGGCTCGCCGCCGAGATGCCGTCGATTCGCGAAAGTTGCGATAGCAGGTCGTCTGTTGGTCGGGTATCCGGCGACGGAATCTGCTCGGGCGTGAATTCGTGCGCCACTAAATCGTCCCATCGCTTTCGGCGCTTCAACCACCGGAACGCAGCACGGCCGGCAATCCGAAGCGACCACGGGCGAAAGAGCTCGGGGTCGTCGAGCCATGTCAACTTCCGATAGAGAATCACCAGGACGTCCTGCAGGACGTCATCGGCATCACCGCTGCCGACGAG
>JBKPCD010000280.1:0-7068 GCA_046727175.1 Acidobacteriota bacterium
CGCCTCGACACGCCACTCGCCGCAGTTCGATCACATCAACGCCGTGCAGTCGATCGGCGAGTCCAGCTACAAGGCTTTGGTCCTGCAGATCGGCAAGCGGTGGTCGAGGAATTATCAGTTCGATCTGACGTACACGTTCGGAAAAGGTGAAGACAACGCGCCGCTGACCAGCACGTTGTCGGTGCAGGGCGATGACGCGCGCTCGGATCCCACGAACCTCGATCGCGACAAGGGACCGAACATCCTCGACATGCGCCACAATTTCGCGGGCACGATCGTGGCGCGGTCGTCCTTCACCCGCGGCAACCGCCTAGTCAACGCCATTCTGACCGACAACCAGGTCGGCGTGCTGATGCAGTTCAACAGCGGGCTGCCGGTCAATATTCGCGCGAACCGCGATCTGAATCTGGATGGCGTGATCCCGTCGGACCGGCCGTTGTTCATCGGCCGCAATTCGGTGTATCTGCCGGCGCGCTACAACGTGGATCTTCGATACTCGCGGTTCGTGCCAATCTCCGGCAACCGACGCGTGGAGATCCTGGGCGAGTTCAAGAACATCTTCAACACCGACCAGGTCATGGGGGTGAATCAGACGTTTCCCGTCGATGCGGCTGGCAATCCGACCGTGCCGCTCCCAACGAACGGCAGTCAGTTCAAGGACATGGGTCTCGTCACCGCCGGCTTCGAACAGCGAGAGTTTCAACTCGGGTTCAAGTTCTATTTCTGAGATGAGACAGACGCTAGAAGCTAGAAGTTCGGACGATCGTGACACAATCGCTCTAGCTTCTGGATTCTGGCTTCTGTGTTTGTCACCAACCCAATGTCGCGATTTACGCGAACCGCGTTCTTCCTCCTTTTAACTGTAGTGCTTGGCACGGTCGTCGTTGTTCGCGTCCCTGCGCAGCTGCGCCCGCAGCCAGTCGGCGAGCTGCCGGGTGAGCAGTCGCTGCAGCTGATGCTGCGCAAGCTCGCCTCGATCGGGACGTTCATGCAGACGACGGCTCATCCCGATGACGAGGACAACGCCTTGCTTGCGATGCTGAGCCACGGTCGGGGAATGCGCACGGTCCTCGTGACCGCGACGCGCGGCGACGGAGGCCAGAACGAGATCGGGCCCGAGCTGTTTCAGTCGCTTGGCGTGCTCAGAACCGAAGAGCTTCTCGCAGTTCACCGCTTCGATGGCGCGGAGCAGTATTTCACGCGTGCGGTGGACTTCGGCTTCTCGTTCAGTGTCGAGGAGTCGATTCAGAAATGGGGGCACGACGAGATCGTCGGAGACTTTGTTCGGCACATCCGGAGCATCAGACCGGACGTTCTCGCGGGTTTTCTCTGCGGTGGTGAAGGCGGTGGGCAGCACCATCAAGCTTCCGCACGGCTCACCGTTGAAGCGTTTCACGCTGCGGGCGATCCAACGAAGTATCCCGATCAAATCAAGGCGGGACTGCGACCATGGCAGGCGCAGCGGGTCTTCTGCACCGAGTTCTCGGGACCTGGTCGCCAGCTTGCACCTGCGCCGGACCTGGTGACGGTTGATGTCAGCGGCTTCGATGCCGTTCTCGGCCGAACCTTCAGCGAGCTGGGCCTCGAAGCGCGGTCGATGCACAAGTGTCAGGGCACGTCGCAGCTGTTGTCGCTTCCGGGCCAGACGTTCAATAGAAGCTACCGCCTGCGAGGTGAGGCAGGGGTCAGCGCGGGGTCAGACGCGGGTCAGACCGGGGTCAAACAAGGGTCAGACCAGGGTCAAACTGGGGTCAAACATATGTCTGACCCCGGTCTGACCCCGTTCCCGCTGTTTCACGGCATCGACACGAGGCTCGAAGCGCTCACGAAATACGCCGGCACTACGCCTCCCGCTGCACTCACGTCGGCGGTTCACACAATCGCCTCGTCCGTCGCTGACGCAACGAAGGCAGCCGGGAGCGGTTCACCGTCGAACTCGATCCCGTCGCTCGTCAGCGGCCTCGACGCCGTTCGCAGCCTCCGCGGAAAATTGTCCTCGCTCGGTTTGAACGACGATGCGCGGTACGAGATCGGTTTTCGCCTCGAGCAGAAAGAAGCAGAGTTTCAGCAGGCGCTCGTTCTTGCCAGCGGCACGCGCATCGAGGCGCTTGCCGACGACGGTATCGTGATTCCCGGACAGCCATTGAAGCTCTCATTCGCCACCGGCAGCGCCGTGGACGGGGTCCGCGTGAACAGTGTGACGATGGGCGGACTCGAATCGTCGCAGACAACATGCACTGGTACGGTCCCGCGAGGTGGCGCGTACACGTGTCAGGCATCTACGTCCGTTCCACGCGCAGCAAAGATCACCGGTCCGTACTGGACGCCGCGTCAGGACGCAGCCAGGTACGATTTCGATCCGGGCGTGCCGTTCGGCCTTCCGTTCGCGCCGTCGCCGTTCGCCGCGACGTTCCACATCACGATCGGCGGGGCGGACGTGACGGTCGATAGCGCGCTTCAATTTCGCTACGACGACGTGTTCGCCGGCGAGAAACGGATGGAGCTCTCGGTTGTTCCCGCCTTTTCGGTCCGGCTGACGCCCGACATCGTCGTTGTTCCCGCAGCCGCCGTGGGAGGCACCGCGGCGACCAACGGTGCTGCGGTAGACACGCCTAACCGCGACGTCCAGGTCGTGGTCACCAACCAGCACAAAGGCGCCGCCGACGGTGTGGTGAGTCTCGAGCTGCCGCAGGGATGGCAGGCCACTCCCGTCCGTGCGCCGGTGAAGTTTGCGCGCGAAGACGAAGCGGCAACCGTACGGTTCTCGATCGCGCCGGTCGCTCGCGTCGGGGTGGGCGACTACCGCATGAAAGCTGTGGTGAGTGACAACGCCGGCGCGTACGACTCGGGGTACGAGGTCGTGGAGTATCCGCACATCCACCGTCGCCATGTGCCGCTCGCGGCGACGAGTCGCGTGAAGGTGATCGACGTTGCGGTGCCACGCGGTGTCCGCGTCGGGTACATCATGGGTGTTGGCGATCAGGTTCCACAGGCCCTCGCGCAGCTTGGCGCGCAGGTGGAGATGATCTCGCCGGACATGCTCGCTTCCGGCGATCTGTCGCGTTACAACGTGATCATGACGGGTGTGCGTGCGTACGAGCGGCGGCCAGATCTTCGTGCGAACAACTACCGGCTGCTGCAGTACGCAGAGCAGGGCGGCACGGTCCTGGTCCAGTACAACAAGTTCGAGTTCAACGACGCGCAGTACGGACCCTATCCGGCCCGGGTTTCGTCCAACCGGGTGACCGACGAGAATGCGCCGGTCGAGGTGCTCGTACCGGATCACCCGGTCTTCAACACACCGAACAAAATCGGTCCCGAGACGTGGGCCGACTGGGTGCAGGAACGTGGACTGTATTTCCTGGGCGATCGCGATCCGCGTTATGTCGATCTCGTTCGCATGACGGATCCGTTCGAGTACAATCGCGGGCCGAAGACCGGCGCGCTGGTCGAAGCGACGATCGGGAAGGGCCGCTGGATCTACATCGGCCTCGGATTGTGGCGCCAGCTTCCCGCCGGCACGGTCGGCGCGTACCGCTTGATGGCGAACCTCCTGAGCCTTCGCTAGCCGTCCCGCATGGCATTCTCACCTGAGTACGTGAAATGCGTCCTCAACGAGAATTTCGAGGACGCCAAGGCGCAATTCCTCGCGCCGCTGATGGCGATCCACTACGCGCATCTCGTGATGCTGGCGGAGCAGGGCATCGTGGCGCGAACCGATGCGGGCACCATCCGCGACGCGCTCGACGCGATATCGCTCGAGGACGTGCGTCGCGTGACGTATGACGCCAGCTGCGAGGATCTCTTCTTCTACGTCGATCGACTGATCGTACAGGCCTGCGGCGACGAGGCAGCGGGCCGGCTCCACACCGCCCGCTCGCGAAACGACATCGACATGACGATGTATCGCATGCTGCAGCGGGAGCTGATCCTGGCAGTCCTCGAAGGGGCCGTTCGTCTAAGAAGCGTCCTGCTCGACGTCGCCGATCGACATCGCGAGCAGGTCTTCGCCGCGCACACGCACACGCAGCCGGCGCAGCCGACTACGATCGCCCACTACATGCTCGCTGTCGTCGAGCAGCTCGAACGGGACACCGTCCGTTTGCGCGCCAGTTACATCAGCACGAACCGCAATCCGCTGGGATCGTGCGCGATTACCGGGACGGGCTTTCGAATCGATCGTCGTCGCACGACCGAGCTGCTCGGGTTCGACGAGCCGACCGGGAACACCTACGGCAGCATTGCCACGGTGGACTATCTGCTCGAGAGCGTCTCCGCGGTCGCGGTCCTGCTCACTGGTCTGGGACGCGTCGTCCAGGATTTCCTGCTGTGGTGCACCGCGGAATTCGGGTACCTGCGGCTCGCGGATGGCTTCGTGCAGTGCAGCAGCATCATGCCGCAGAAGCGGAACCCCGTCGCGCTCGAGCACGCGCGCGCCATTGCCAGCAAGGCCGTTGGCCAGGCGGGTGCCGTGCTCCTCGCCGTCCACAACACCCCGTTCGGGGACATCGTCGACACCGAGGACGATCTCCAGCCGTTAGTGTTTTCGATGTTCAAGGATGCGGCACGCGCCGTTCGGCTCGTCGCCGCTGCCATGGGCAGCGCCGAGTTCGATTCGAAGCGGCTCGCGCAACGTTCCGGCGAGGGCTGGATCACGATGACGGAGCTCGCCGACACCCTGACGCGCGACGCGAGCGTGCCGTTCAAGACCAGTCACGCGATAGCCGCGCGATTCGCTGCAGAGTCGTCCCGTGATCCAGGCGTGCCGCCAACCGACATTCTGCGTCGCGTATCGGCACAGATGCTCGGACGGACGATCGATTATGATTCCGCGACCCTCGCGCGTATCCTCAGTCCCGATCATTTCATCCGCGTTCGGGAGACGTTCGGAGGTCCGGCTCCTGGCGAGACCGGGCGGGCAATCAACGCGTCGCGCCATTTGCTGGAATCGGATCGGGCGTGGTTCGATGGCACGGTCAGGAGGTTGCGAGAAGCGGAGCGGATGTTGCAGGAAGCCGCCGACGGTCTGTGATCGGCGCTGGACTCAATGCTTTGGGCTTTGGGCCGGCCAAGAGCCGAGAGCACTGAGCCAAAAGCCGATCCCGCTAAATCGTCATCACCCAGTGCTGCCCTAAATCGAGGGGCAGATCTTCCAACAGCCGATCGATCAGCACCGCGCCGTATTTGTCGAGGAAGTAAACGACCGCCAGCGTGCGCTCCTGCGGCGCGCCGTTGGGAAAGACCTGCGATTGGGCGCGGCTGAACTGACGCCTGAGCGTCTCGTCCTTCCGCTTTGCCGCGTGAATCACCTTTGCGCGAAGCGCCTGAAGGTCGTGCTGCATCTTGCCCATCGTCGTCTTGGCGGCACCGGCCAGCGTCGGATCGAGCGCAGGCATGACATCGGCCACGTGCGTCAGCGTGCGCTGCACGGCATCGTCCGCCTCCCGCAACGCATGCTCGACCGACTCCGGCAGCTGCGCCTCGAGCAGCCGATTGAGCGCTGATTCATCCTGCGGCCGCAGCGCCTCGAGCGGCAGCTCCTGCCGGCTGAGGAATCGTGCGGCCGCGGAATCGATCAGCGTGGCGCTCGCGCGCGGGTACACCAGCGGCATGGGCACGCCGAACTCGCGGTACACCCCCCCAAGCTGCCCCAGATACGCGAGTTCGCTCGGTCCTGCGACGTAACAGATCGTCGGGAACAGCGTGTCCTGCACGATGGGACGCAGCAGGACGTTCGGGCTGAATCGACCGGGGTTCCGTCGCGCCTCGGCCTCGAGCGAGTCGGCACTGTGCGTCGTCGTTCCAACCTGAAAGCCATCACCGTGACGGCGGATTGGCAGCCGCGCGCTATCGAGGCAGAAGAGCGACAGACTGTCGGGTTGCAGTTCCACTTGCGGAGCGTGACCGAGCGCCGTCAGCTTCTCGCCGGCCGTTCCGGCGAGCGACGCGGCAATGCCGGGCGAATGGAGCTCGCGCATGAAGACGTCGGTTGCGAGTGGCTTTGCTGCAGGATCAGAAGATTCGAAGACAATGAGGCCGTACGGACCGAGGAGTGATTCGAGCCAACAGGCGAATGCCTCCGCCATGCCGGCACCCTCGCGGTAGGCCTGGCGCAACGAATCGATCACGGATTCGGTGAATTCCGTGGGAGCCAGGGCGCTCGTGAGCTCCAAGATGCTCTGCTCGATGCGTGCGTCCAGCCTCAGCGCCGCTACCGGCATCTCGCCCGCGCGATCCGGGCGCGGGAGCGTGATCGTACGCGGCTGGTGGTTCGCATCGAGCACCGTACAGCTCGCGATCTCGTCCCAATCGTGATCCTCCGCATCGATCCAGAAGATCGCGACCACTTCCGTCGCGTGCTCACGCGCTGTGCGTCGCGCCAGCTGAACGGCGGTGACTGCCTTCAGCAGCGTGTACATCGGACCGCCGAAGGCGCCCGCCTGCTGGCCGGTGACGATGGCAACGGTACGGCGGTCGGCCAGCTGCGCCGCCGCCGCGCGGGCCTCGGGCGGTGCGTTGCGACGCGCCTGTTGCGCCGCAAGGACGGCGGCGATCTCTTGATGGTGACGCGGGTGCCGCTGGGTTCGCGCGATCGCGTCGCGCCAGGCGGCGGGAGCGGTGGGGTCGCCGGCGTACAGCGACTCCACCTTGCGGAAGTCGTATGCGTAGTCGCCTGCGAGTGGACGAATCCACGGGAAGCGACGCACGTCGACGCCGACGCGCCTGGCACCTTCCTCGAACACGACCGGTGCAGACGGCCTCGACGTCGCAGCCATCGTTGGCTCAGCTGACACTGCCTCGTACTCTCTCAGAGCCTTCCAAATCATGTCAATCCCGTCTACACCCCCGGGGACGCGGATGACTCCTCAGTTCGACGCCTTACACGGATTCGAGGATCCCGACGGGGCGGGATCACGAAACTACGAGACGCCGATCTGCGCGGATTCTCGCGGATCACGAACTCCAACGAGACGCGGACCTTCCCGGATAACGTGCATACTGATCGGGCGGCATGGGAAAGCCGGTCGGCCGCGCGGAGCGCGGCAGGGCAGACGTGCAGAACAGGAT
>JBKPCD010000281.1:0-10612 GCA_046727175.1 Acidobacteriota bacterium
CGAGACCCTGCTTGCTTTGAGCTCATCAAGGATCCTCGCGATGTCGCGGGCCTGACTCGTCTTCTCGTACCCGCCTTCTGGATGCGACGACAATCCCATGCCGCGAAGATCGGGGACGATGACGGTGTGATCCTTGACCAAAATCTCAGCGAGAGGCTGCCACATGTCGCCGGTGTCGCCGAACCCGTGCAACATCAGCACGGCCGGACCCGACCCGCCGACGCGAACGTGCAACGTGCCTTCCGTCACGGCCATGTCGCGCGCCTTGAAGTTCGCCGAAAACGGCTTGACCTCGGCGAACGCCAGAGCGGGGACGCCTCCAACGGGCGCCGCGGCGAAGAGCGACGCGAGCACGGGTGCGGGAAACCTGCAATGAGGCCGATCATCTGTGCGAGGCATGCTCTGTTTACACCTCCAAAAGTCAGTCATCGACACCTGGATTGGCGCCGCCTGGAAGCCGAATCAGCGCGAGTACCGAGTGAAGACGAAGTCTCGATCTTTAGCAGGCGAGTGACATGCAAAGCAGGTCTTGTGCACCGTCTCGTCGGCCGGCTTGCCGTCGTCGAACTGCGCAAACCCCCACCCGCCGGTCGACGCGTACTTCTTCGAGTCCTTCACCATGAACTGCACATTGATTGCGGGCCCCGCGACGAACGACTGCGACAGCAGCTTCTGAGCCGCCTCTGCGCCCAATTGCTTTTCCGCCGCTGGGCCGAGAGCTCGGTTGTTCTCCTCGGAGGTGGTCTGCTTCCACGCAAGCCGGGCGATGATCGTGCCGTCGGGAAACGGAAGCGTGCCGGCGCGAAACGCCTTCATCGCGACATCGTTACCCAGCTTGGCGCGCATGTCGCTGACCGGGGCGCCGACGGTGGCGACGGAGATCAAGGGCCAGTCTCGATAGCCCGCCGGCAGCTTCACGCCGTAGATCGGCGCCGCCTCTTCAGCGGCGGTCTGTCTTGAAGCTGACGCCATGAAGGCAATCGTCACCGCCAACGCGGACAACGCCACGCATGCGGTTCGTCTCATACAATCCCCCTTCCACCTGCTGCCTCGCGTCTATGCCGTCGCCGGCTTCACCGCTGCGGGCGTCTCCGCACTCCGCTCACCGTGTCCGTATGTGACCGGCCGGAGCTGCAGGTTCTCGCGGCGTTGCGGACCGCGAGGTCCGTAGTCGAGATCTGCCCCCTTGTTGCTGCTGTTGATGACCGGGGCGAGTGCGTCGTACGTGTCCATGATCGATTCGACGAAAATCATCGTGTCGTTCGGCGCGCTGAGAGCGTTTTGCAAGTCCTGGACGGTCTTGACGACGAACGATCGCGCCGAGGTGTCGCGACGGAACACCTTCGGTAGGTCGGCATAGGCCCAGTTCGCAATGTCGTTGTACGTCTCATCCTTGCCCAGATAGCCGCGCTCGATCGTGTATCCGCCGTTGTTGATCAGGAAGATGACCGGCTTGTGGTCGTGTCGGAGAATCGTCGACAGCTCCTGCGCCGTGACCTGGAACGAGCCGTCGCCCACGAACAGAATGTGACGGCGTTCCGGCGCTGCGGTTAGTGTGCCAAGCAGCGCTCCGACCGAGTAGCCGATCGACCCCCAGTTGACGGACCCGACGAACGTGCATTTCGGCGGAAACTTCAGGCCGAAAAGAGCGTATGACGTGCCGTTGTCGACGAACAGGACGTCGCCCTCCCGGAGGTACCCCTGCATGGCTTTCCAGTAGGCGGCCTGAGTGAGCTTCGCAGAGCCGTCGCCGTGAGCGTGCGCGGCCGCGACCGCTGCTGCAATGTGGCGTGGAGCGCGGTTCGTGACGCGCGGGACCGCATGGATAACGCCCTTGAGCACTTCCTTCAGCGTCACCGCCTGGTAGTTGTCATCACCGACGTCCACGGAGTGGCCGCGGGCATGGATCGTATTGGCGGGCAGCGAGGCCGTGAAGTCGCCGGTGGTCACCTCGATCGGCCGGTAGCCGATGGCGAGCAGGCAGTCGCTGGTCTCAATCGCGTGGCGTACCTGCGGCTCGCTTGCCTTGCCGTTGTAGATACCAAGGTAGTGAGCGAATGTCTCGTCGATCACAGCCTTGGCTGCATCGATCACAGCTATCGGAGCCTGTATCTTCTCAGCCAGCGCCATGAGGTCGGCTGCCACGCCGAACCGATCCGCGTCCGCATCCACCAGGATCGCCGGCGACGTGGCAGCGGACAGTCGCTCTGCGATCGCGGCGATGCATGAACGCAACCGTTCCGGGTCGCTCGGAGAGTCTGCGAGCACGAGCGGATTTGTCGGAACCTCGATCTCGAGATAGCCAATGTCGGACGGCAGCTCCATGTACACCGGGAGCTTCTCCCGCCAGGCGGTGAGGATCAGCCTGTCGATCTCCGTCGCGGCGTTGCGTGGGGTGAGCCTTGCGTGCGCGGCGGTCACGTGTGCGTAGGCGTCGAGGAAGTGGTCCCAAGTCCCGTCGGCCATCGTATGGTGCATCCCAAGGCCACGGTCGATGGACCTGAGTGGGATCGATCCGGCGATGCAGATGACGGGGACGTGCTCGCTGTAGGAGCCGCCGACGCCGTTGATCGCGCTCAAGGCGCCGACGCCGTTTGTCACCAGTAGCGCGCCCAGGCCGTTCAAGCGCGCATAGCCATCCGCCGCATAGGACGCGTTCAGTTCACTGCATGTGCCGACCCATTTCAGCGCGCCAGTGTCCTGGAGCTGCTGTAACAGCTCGAGGTTGTAGTCGCCGGGAACGCCGAACAGGTGACGGACGCCGGCCTCCTTGAGGCGGCGAAGCAAAAAGTCGCCGATCGTCATTTGTTGGCTTGTGCTGTTGGACATCGTTCTTACCTCTTTCGGCTCATGGGTGCGCTCGCTCGATCCAGGGAAGCGATTAAGCCAGAGCCACGAGAACGAATCCATTGGACGAAGGTATCGACACGAACGTAGCGGCTGGACAATGACGCAGCTGAGCCGTTCGCGGTTAATCGTGAGCGCCGCCGTATGATCTAAAGACGAGAGATGTCCGAGTGGTTGAAGGAGCGGTTTCGGGGGATATGTGACACAGTTTTCTCGATTGCGATGCCGGGTCCAAACCCGATCTCTAGGACGCGGTCGCGGCGCTGGACATCGAGCAACGAAACGGCCCAGACGTTCCGTCTGCGGTTCGACGATCGGACCGCCATGATCCAACCGACGAGCGGTCCCCAGAATCCGTGCGGGAGGCCGAACTGAGCTCGAACGTGTGCGCCGAGAGATCTCCCTACGTTCATAGCGCTGCTCCGTTGAACGATAGCGCTGCGCCGTTAAACGTGCGCCCGCTGCTGGAATCACGAATGTTGAAGTTCTCGGCGTTCACGAGGCGTGGCCTAGACATCTTCTAAGCATGACTGGTCGCTCTCGGGCAGGAGTGCATTCCACGCGGGGCGGAGAATGCGTAGATAGAGTTTGCTGTAGAAGAATGCGACTTTGAGGCCGTAGGTGGTCGCGGTATAGCGATGCGTCTGCGGGATTCGATGGATCAGGCCTTTCAGGCGCAGCCGTCGCAGGTCGTACGTCATCTGTGCGGCCGTGTAGGGCTGTCCGCACCATTCCGTTCTCGGACGCCGCGCTGCGGCTGGAGGCTCAAGGCGAGGAGTATCCGGATGGGCTCGTGTTCTCGACCCGTTTTGGGAAACCGATCTCGCCGACCAATGTGCTACGGCGTCACATTTTCCCGGCGTGCGACGCGCTTGTGCTGCCACGCGCGACCTGGCTGACGTTCAGGCGCACTTACTCGTCGTGGTCCCACGACAAAGGGATTCCGGGCAAGGTGGTGGCGCAATTGATGGGGCACGCGAACGTCGACACGACGTTGAACGTGTACACACAGGTGCTCGACGGCTCGCTGCGAGCGGCCGTCGACACCATCGGATCTGAATTGTTCACAATTGTTCACTTACCGGAACGAAGCGGTGCGCTAAGGTTAACTCGTTGAAAACAATGGCGCGCCCTGCAAGACTCGAACTTGCGACCTCCTGGTTCGTAGGGCGATTGCATAGGCCAACCCGGGACGGCCCCAGACGATTTCCCCTGATTTTCCGGCCTGTTTTGAGGGTGGGAGGCAACTGCTTCCCACCCGAAACCGCGACGGCGTGTCACACCTGTGTCACACCACAGCCGTTTGCGAGGATCCTACACGTCAGAGTGGAGGATCACCGCCACGGCTCGAGTGCCAGAACGCGAGAACGTCGATGCGTGCTGCGTCTGTAAGCACGCGGTAGTACAGGTAGTAACGCACGCGGTCAAGATGTAAACATTTGCGCGCGGGCGCCGATTTCTGGTTGGAGTGAAATGAGCAACGAGGCACGTTCGAGCTCTTCGCGAATCGCATTGGGCGCCTTCGGACGATTGAGACGCCACCACTCTTCGGCGGCGCGAATCTGCGCTTTTGCAAGGTCACTGACCTCAATGTGGAGCGGCCTGCTCACTCCCGATTGCGAAGCTCGGAGAGCACTTGATGCATTGGCGTGGTCTGCCCTCTGTCGCACTGTGCGATGGACTCGAGGAGCATTTTTTCCGCCGCCGAGTCGACCTCGAACGTCTCGTCTCCGTCAAGCGCGAGGACCGTTACAGAGGCGCCTTCAGGCAATTCGGTTTCGAGCTCGACGCGGCCACCCACGACTCGTCCTGGCGCGATTCGCATACACGCATTCTAGCAGCTGAAGCGCTCGGTTGACGGGTGAAACGGACCTAATTCGACGCAGTAGCCATGTTCGATCGCGACCCTCGCGACAACGACTTGCGTCCCGACGAGCGGCATGGCGGCGAGCCGATTCGCGCGCGTCGCGGAGGCTCTGATCGCGGCCATGGCGATGGCAACTGGAGCCAGCCCGAAATTCACGCGCGCGGTCGTGATGATGCCGACATGCGGACGCTCGGCCGCCGTCCAGGGAACGATCGGCAAGACTCCAAAGCGGAAGACCACGGACGCGATCGGCACGACGATGCGCGCTGGCCGAACGGCGATCGGGAGCGCGATTGGGGCCCACGAAATACGTTCACGCGACATGTTCATCTGCCGAGTGGCCCTGAGCGGCAAATCGTTCGCGATCGTGACCGCGAATACACACTTCGCGGCTCCGAATCGCGGACGCTCGCGACCGTCGGCGCCTTTCGAGTGGTCTCCAGTCGTGACCTCCGAGACCACGATGATCGACCCGCCGACGCTCGCTTTGGAGACCTGCGCCACCTTCGTGAGCAGGGGCTAATCGAGACGGTCTGTGTGCCTGGTTATCGCGACCACGCGGTTGTGCTCACGGAGCACGGAAAGAGCCTTTTGGAGAGTCACCGTGACCGTGATCACGACCACCAGCAGACGTTCTACGCGGGCCTGAAACGCGAGCGCGAGCTCGAACACGACGTCCAGGTCTCTCGCGCGTATGAACGCGAAGCGGAGCGCCTCCAGGAGGGCGGCGCACGCATCGGGCGAGTCCTCCTCGACTACGAGCTGAAGCGCGAATACCAGACGTGGCTGCACGAGCGCGATTGCGGCCGCGACGATTACGACGGACACCTCGATCGAACGCCGGAAGAAATCGCGCGCTGGGCCCAGGCGCACGACCTGCCGTACTTCGACGACCAGATCCATATCCCGGACCTTAGGATCGAATATCAGGAGCCAGATGGCCGTTGGGAACGTGAGGATATCGAGGTCACGACGCCGCATTACCGCGGCGCCCACGGGGCCAGCGTGGCTCGTTCCGGCTTCACCTGCTACCGGGGTTCGAGTCTCCGAATCGGCGGACGAAGCGGTGGAGGTCGCCGAGGTGGGCGGCTCGGCGGACTTGCTGAGGAGTTCTGGTATTGACTCACGAAGAACGCGTCCAAGGCGTCGTCGAGTGCGGATTCTCTGAGCAACAGGCCCGCTTCCTAGTACTCGTGTTGCGGCACGGTGGCATCTGTGTCCCGCGACAGTACGCAGCCTTCGCCGGGATTCCCCACGGCGGGAAGAGGTGCAACGCCTTGTTCGACAAGCTCGTCAGGCGCGAGTACGCCGTTGCGAACGAGTGTATCCACAATCGCGCGCGGCTCTATCATGTCCATCACAAGACGCTGTATCAGGCGATCGGAGAGTCCACGAGCCGCTATCGCAGGCAAGTATCTGCGCGTGGAGTTATCGAGCGTGTGATGCTGCTCGATGCGGTGCTCACGACTCCCGATCTCAACTGGCTCACGAGCGATTCCGAGAAGCGCGCAATGCGTCGAGCATGGCGGCCGAAGCGCAATCCCGAACCGACGTGGAGTCCTCCGACAGATTTCCGATCGGCGTCGGTCCGAGTGGCCGCGTCGTCGTGTTGTACCTCGCGACGAAGCCCTGGCCCGACGACTTCCGGAGCTTCCTCCAGCGGCATGCGCCGTTACTGCGCATTGCTGCGACGTGGGCACTTCGGATCGTCTTTCCCCAACCCGTCAACCTCGCTTACGACGCATATCACTCGGTCATCCGTGAGGAGCTCGAGACACCACTCCACGCGGCAACAATCACTGAGCTCAAGTGGTACTTTAACCAGCGGCGCCGAACTGCGGGAGAGCCCGTGGACGACGCCACGCGGGCCTTCTTTGATCGGGCTGAACACATCTTCGGGGCAACACGTTTCACTCTGCTGTATCGACGATGGTTGAAGCAGGGTGACGCAGTCTTCGAGCCTCTGTCGTCCACTGCCATTGCCGACGCGATGACTGCCGGAACGGGCAGGGTTGAATGCGTCGTTCTTCGACACACGTATCGGCATCTCTCTCCACTGGTAAACCACGTCGGTTCCTTGCAGGGTGTTGAGAAGGGGGAACGCGGAGGGGAACGCACGTCCGCACGCCCTCAACACCCTTCCTCAACAGCCGCGTCGTTCGGGTGCACCTCCGCGCTTCTGTAGCGTGGACTGCGCGTGCAATGCGGCAAGCCTCAGGGATGACACGACTTGTGCGGTGGGCTGCGCGAGGATGGGGCGGCGGTCTATGCCGCCCCCTTCCAGCGGTTCCGTCGGCGAATGGAGCGGAACCGAGACGTGTACGACCACGGCTGGGCGCGGGTGAGCCGTTCCGCGCCGCGGCCACGGGTCGTTCACGTCTCGGTTCCGCGTGCACTGTATCGCGTCAAAGTTGCAAGCGGGCGACGTCGCGGATTGTGACTCGTCGCGCAGTGTGTTTCGTATCGGATCCGCGAATTGTTGGACGGGGCGATGTGCATGACATTCGACGCAGAATCGTCGGCCGGACCGCTGGTCGCCGAGCCATGCCCTAGCGCAAGGGGAACGTACCTTGTTTGCTGAGCCGCCGATCTTCAAGCCCAACGCGCCCTGTTTGTTTTGTGATGCGCCATACTGCGCACTGAGATCGTCTGCCGGATCGGCGACGCGGTGTTGTGTATCCCAGACCCGAGACGGCGCGAGAGATCGAACCAGGATCCTCGTCACTATTCGAACGCGATCCACGCTCACCGCCCAGCGCCGACAAGCAGCGCAAGTCGGTCCGTTCGCGCATGTCAGATCGCCACGCAGACGACTGATCACGTCGCTCCGCGCGCTAGCATCCGGGCGTGCTCGGGCGCGTCAACACTTCGCTCGCTGCGCTCGCCGCGTCGCCGGTTGTAAAAACGAAGCGGTGCGGTGTTGACCCGCCCTTTGCGCGCCCATCAAAGCAGGCAATCATCGGAGCGACGTCGAGGGCTGTTCGCAACCGCGGCGGCGATCAGAACGGTCGTGAGCTTCGTACCTTGTTCCGACCCCAATGTGGCCTTCATCTCAGCATCGTTTTCAACCACGCCCTCCCCCGAGGGAATCCGGCGGAAGCTACCCAAGTCGGTCTCGCGGGCTCGACGCCGGGCGATGCAAGCTGGTCAACACGTGTAAGAACGACCTCGCACCCTGCAAGGGACCGTTTCTCTGCTGGTGTCATTGCAAACGTGTACGAGTTGAGACGGGTCCCCGCTACACTCTCGCGTCTCCTGTCAGACCTGAAATGACCTGTGCAAAGTCTCGTCGATGCAGGTTCGGGTCGGCCTGCCGGTCACCACCGATAAGCCGCCTTCGTACGACCGTTGCTCGTGCGCTGCGCGCTGGCAGACGGGAGCGCCCGATTTCCGAACGAAATCACACCGGATACTCGAAACGACATCGCTCGGAATCGAAACCGAAGCGCTCGGTCTAACCCGAACGCGCAACGATTCCGAACGCGGCATTCGTCGCGTCGGATCGACCATGCGCTGCTACGGACGTACGCGCTTCAATTTCGCCTGGGAGTTTCGCCTCATCGATCAACTTCCGGTAAGTACCGTGTGGTGCGCCTCCCAGGCCGGATTCGGTGAATCATCTTCGGTGCGATCCACGACGAACAGCCCTCGTCCGCGCGTCCCGTCGCGAAGAGTCGCGCGATGTTGATTCTGTTCGTTCGGTTGACGCAAGAGATTGATACAGCGCTTCGAACATGCCGATGCCTGACCCGAGTAGCGCGTCATCGTTATGGTGGGCGTGCCGCAGGCCCTCGACAAAGCGTCCGATCGTTGCCGTTTCGGGCTCGGCGTATTTCATTTCCTTCAAGTCGAGATCGTGGACGATACGGCCGATATGTCGAGCTGATGGATCATCGATGCCGAATCGCTCGCAAAACGTTTCGTACGTACAGTGCGTTCCGTGGTGGCCGAATTCGGCTTCGAACGTGTCGAATGGAATCGCGTTCGGCGATTTCGCTGGGTCCCCAAAGACGAACGTGCCGTCCGGATCGATGAAGCGGCGAATCAGCCACGCTGAGGACATACGATCAACGCCGGGCCGTGGTCGCGTCAGCCACACCTTGCCGCGGTACTCCGCCGTGTTCACGTGCGCATTTGAGGTTGTCATGGGGTGAATCCTTCCTGTGCGTTGGTCGAGTATCGTCAACAACGCCTCGACTTCCTCGCGTTCGGGCGCGCCGAAGAAGTCGCGCCGCACCGTCTCTTCGAACCGCTCGCGCAGCCGCCGCAGCGATTGCGTGCGCTCCCAAGGCGTGGTGTTCCCGGACGCTCTCTTCAGCATCCTTGACGCGTCCGCCGCAAGCGCCTGGAAATCTCGGCCACGTGTGGTACGGAACGCACTAACGATTTCATCCGTCGTCGCCGGCTGCGGCGCGCGCGCCACGAGCACCATCGCCTCTCCGCCGCTGGCGACGATTTCGCTCTTGATCCATTCGAAATCCTCGCGGGATTCCGGCGAGTGAGGCAACGCGTACGCGGAGTTCTTCAGTGAGATCGCTCCGATTCGCTGCAGCCGTCTCCACGCCTGCACGCGCGCGCCCGCATGTTGAGCGGGAAGAAAGAACAAGAGCAACAGCCATTCACGACCTGTTTCTGAGGCTGTAATTGTCATATCATGTTGACGTAATATCTATAACACGATTAAGATTCGCAGGTATGCGATTTCCGCGTTATTGGCCGCCACATGTTCGTTGGACTCACCGTTGTACTGACCGTGGCGCTCGGGATCGGCGCTGCCACGGCCGTCTACGCCGTCGTCGATGCGGTGATTGTGCGCGCCCTTCCCGTTCGCGATCCCGATCAGCTGGTCTGGATGTGGAATGCGCGTGTTGAACGCGACCGGGCGCCATTTTCAGCACTCGATTTGGCGGACTACCGCGAGCAGAACCACGTACTCACAGGGCTCTCTCCGTTTATCAACTGGACGGCCAATCTCACCGACAGCGGTGACGCCGAGCGGCTCGAGGGCGTACGTGTTGACCCCACATTCTTTGACTTGCTGGGCGTGCAAGCGGTGCTTGGGCGTACGTTTGCCAGAGACGACGCGCGAGCTCAGGTGGTCGTGCTCACCCAGCGCGTGTGGCGTCGACGGTTTGGCGCCGATCCGGCCGTTGTTGGCCAGCTCGTGTCCTTGAACGGCACGGCGTATACGGTCGTTGGAGTGCTTCCCACCGGGTTCGTGTTTCCGTTTCGCGACGCCGAACTCGCCGTGCCGCTCTCGCTCGAGAGCGATCCTCGCCGATCCGATCGCGGCGCGGGCTTCCTGCGCGTCGTTGCCTGATTGAGATCCGGTGTGTCGCTGACTGCGGCGAAGGCGGACCTCGATGCGATCGGCGCTCGACTCCGGCGCGAGTATCCAGGCACCAATGCCAAGAAGCTCGGTGTCAATCTGTTTCGACTCGACCAAGAAATCGTTGGCGATGCGCGTGCGCTGTTGCTGACCTTGCTTGGAGCAGTTGTTCTGTTGCTGCTCGTGGCGTGTGCGAACATCGCGAACCTCTTGCTCGTCGCGATGGTCGCGCGCCGCCGCGAATTGAGCCTCCGTGCTGCGCTCGGAGCGACGCGGTGGCGTATTGTGAGACAGCTCCTTTTTGAATCAGCGTGCTTGTCGGCGTCGGTGGACTGGGAGGGTTGCTGCTGGGCAGAGGGTTGGCGCGCGTGCTCGTGTGGTGGGGCGGCACCACGCTGCCGAGACTCGACGACATCGGCGTGACCCCGACGGTTGCTGCCTTCGCCGTCGCCGGGACGGCTCTGGCGGCGCTCATGTGTGGCGTGATGCCGGCGTGGCTGATTTCCGAAACACCCCTGGCGAGTTTGGCCGAAGACAGCCGTGGGAGTTCAGGCTCGTTGGCGCAGGGT
>JBKPCD010000282.1:0-13575 GCA_046727175.1 Acidobacteriota bacterium
CAACCGACCAGACCGTGGACAAAATCACGCCCGTCTACGAAGGGACGCTCGGTGGACCTGTCCTCCGGGACAAGATCTGGTTCTTTGGCGCCGGCCGATTCACGAAGCCCGAGGAGAACCGCACGCTTGCGATCACCGGACTCAACTACGCGACCAGCACGGACGAGCGACGCTACGAAGGCAAAGTGACCTACGCGCTGAACGCGCAGAACAACGCCAAGGTCGGGTACACGAAGCGGACGACCGAAGTCACGAACAACCGGTTCGGGACGATCATGGATTTGGCGAGTCTCTACGACAACTCGACCGACCAACACCTGTATACGGTCAACTACACGAGCGTGCTCACGAAGAGCTTCTTCGTCGAAGGGCAATACTCGCGAAAGATCTCGGCCACGATGGACACGGGATCCCGGTTCACCGATCTCGTGAAAGGCACGCCCATCTCGGATCGACAGAAATTGATCGGCACCGACAATCCACGGTTCAACTCCCCGACGTTCTGCGCGGTCTGCGGAGGCGGATGGCTCGAGCATCGGGACAACTGGGATTGGTTCGTCAAAGCCTCCTATTTCCTCTCGACCCAGCGCGTCGGCTCGCACAATGTCGTGGCGGGCTTCGACAACTTCAAGGAGTGGCGGAAGAACGACAACTGGCAGTCGGGCAGCGAGTACAACATCGGTGCGACGACGACCATCATCGAGGGGACGACGATCTATCCCGTCTTCAGAAACGACAACACGACGTTCATCAACTGGTTGCCCATTCTGCAGCGAAGCGTGGGCAACGACATCAAGACATATTCGGCCTACGCGAACGACACCTGGCGTTACAACAACCGTCTGTCGTTCAATGCGGGAGTCCGGTTCGATCTGAACCGCTCGAAGGATCAAAGCGGTACGCCGGTGGTGCGCGACTCGCAGTGGAGCCCGCGGTTCGGCGCAACGTGGGACATGACCGGCGATGGACGCTGGGTCAGTAACGTCGGGTTCGCTCGCTACGTTGCCGGGATCAGCACGGCGCTCGTGGATGCGGGCTCGGCGGGCGGACGACAAGCGAGCTACAGCTGGTTCTACCAGGGGCCAGCGGTGAACACGGGAAGCGGGCCTTATCTGACGGCCGACCAGGCTCTCCCGATTCTGTGGGACTGGTTCTTCGCCAATGGCGGGAACGACCGCCCGACACGGACGACTCCCAACATACCTGGCTTGAGCACGCGAGTCAGAGGAGACGTGACGTCACCGGGCGTCGATGAGATCACCGTCGGCGTCGCGAATCAATTTGGGACTGGCGCGTGGAGAGTTGACTACGTGCATCGCGACGCGTCGGACATGTACGGCGACTTCCTCGACCTGAGCACGGGTCGTGTGTTCGATTCTGCGGGCCGGCCGTTCGATCTGACGCTCGTGAGCAACACGCCAAAGGCGAAGCGCACATACAACGGCGTGACGGCCGACGTCCGCTACCGGTGGGCCGCGCTGCAGGTCGGCGGCAACTACACGCTTTCCAAGACGTGGGGCAACTTCAACGGCGAGAACGTCGGGAGCGGTCCGATTCGAGCGACGTTCGATACGTTCCCTGAGTACCGCGAGGAGCGCTGGAACTACCCGATGGGCTACAACCCCGGTGACCAGCGGCACAAGCTGCGCGCGTGGTTCAACTACGCGATTCCTGTCAAACCCATCATCGGACGAGTGGATGTCGCGATGGTTCAGCGCGCAGATTCGGGCGTCGCCGTCGACGTGAACGGGTCGATCGATCCCCGGCAGTTCGTCACAAACCCCGGTTACGTCACGCCCATTCAGAGCGTCGCGTACTACTTCACCCCGCGTGGCTCGTTCCGCTGGGACCCGGTCTACAGCACGGACTTCGCCGTGACGTGGGGGAAGCGGTTGCCATCGCTGGACAAGACCGAGCTGTTCTTCCGGGGCGTGGTCACCAATATCTTCAACAATGCCGCAATCACCCGAGGCGATATCGGAATCAACACGCGTATCAACAACACCGTCTATCAGGCGTTCAATCCGTTCACGACGACGCCGGTGCAGGGGGTTCACTGGGACTACAGCCCGACCTTCGGGCAGCCGCAGGCGTTCGACGACTACCAGCAGGCGAGGTCGTTCAGTTTTTCAGTAGGAATCCGGTACTGACGATTCGTGCAGAGGGCGTGGTGCCCGTTCCAGGCACCACGCCTTCCGTGTGCAGTCTTCTTCTCGAACTTCCCTCTCGAGGAGCGCCGCGAGTGGCCGACCATGACGATCACCCGGCGAGATTTCCTGAACGGTGCCCTCATGGCTGGGGGGGGCGCCGCAGGACTGGCGTCGTCGCCGCTGCGCGCGTTGTCGGCACCAGGCGCCGGCCGATGTGATGGTTCGATCGGCGGCGACGCCCGCGCGCTTGTTGCTTCCGGCGGCCAAAATGTGTTCGGCGCATGGATCCGCCTCGGATGCGGGTACACGAGCGTCAGCGCATAGGGACGAGGCGGTTCAACTCGTTAAACCATGCCGTCCTGAGGCGTTCGATGGGTACGCGAGCCAGCGGCCATCGGGCGAGAACATCGCGTGGTGGTGCCATGGTCGCGGAATCGGGATCAGGCACGCGCGTAGGCGTGCCGATCGGCGGCAGTTCAGGCTCCACATTGCTGCTTCTGGCTCGAACCGCGACGTCATCGCGTAGCGCCTCCAGGTCGAGCTGCAGATCCTTCATGACTTGGTACCGCTGGTCCCTGTCCTCCGGAAGGTTTTTCCGACGATGCGGTGCAGTTCGGGCGGCGCGTCCGGTTCGATGCGCGCTAGGGGAAGCGGCTCACGATCGAGGATGGCCGCGACCACATCGCTGCTGCTCTGTCCGGCAAAGGGCCGACGGCGTGCGACCATCTCATAGAGCATCACGCCCAGGGACCAGATGTCGGTGCGAGCGTCCAGATCAAGACCTCTCGCCTGCTCCGGCGACATGTACGCTGTGGTGCCGACCACGGTGCCCGCATCCGTTTGCACGACCATTTGCGTCGGATTGTCACCCGCGATGGCGGCCACATGCGGTGCCAGCTTGGCGAGACCAAAGTCAAGGACCTTGACCAAACCGTCGGGCCGGAGCATCACGTTCTCGGGTTTGAGATCGCGGTGCACGATGCCGGCCGCGTGAGCGGCCGCGAGCCCTGATGCAATCTGCACTGCGATGTCGAGACACAGTTGGACGCTGAGACGGTGAGTACCGAGATGCTGCCGGAGCGTTTCGCCCTCGATGTACTCCATCGCAATGAACTGCCGGCCGTCTGATGTTTCGCCAAGCGCATGGATGGTGCAGACGCTCGGGTGATTGAGCGCGGAGGCGGCGCGAGCTTCCTGCTGAAAGCGCGCCAGGCGGACCTTGTCCTGCGTGAAATGCTGGGGCAGAACCTTCAGCGCGACTCTTCGTTCGAGCTTGAGGTCACGAGCGAGCCAGACCTCGCCCATGCCGCCGGAACCCAGTGGAGCGATTACTTCGTAAGAGTCCAGCCTGGAGCCGGAACCTACGGTCATGGCAGATGGCGGGAATTATAGTCGCGCGTCATCGGGAGATCGTACTGGTGAACGCATCGGCGCCGCCGTCGGCTTCAGCCACGACGCGGAGCGATGGGTTCGTTTCAATCACCTGGCGGAGTTCCTTGCGCAGGACCGACCCTGTGTAGATTATGAAACACCTGCAGCGTTCGCCCGTTGCCCCTGTAACGCGGCAGCGACCAGGTGCTGGAGCAGGGAAGGATGCTGCGCGAGCAGCTCGAACAAATCATCGCGATCGAGGCGGAGGACCCATGCCTCTCGGCGCGCAACCGCGGTCGTCCCCGTCGGCACACCCGCCAGCGACTGGAACAAGCCGATTGTATTTCCGGGTTGCGCCGTCTGCGGCGGCAGTCCTTCATGCTCGAGGAGAAGCTCTCCGCGAATGAGCGAATAGATCGGCGGCACGTCGGCCGAGCTGAAGAGCACGGTGTCAGCGCTCAGTCGCGACTCGCGGGCAATTGACGCCAGCCGCAGCGCCTCGTCTCCGTTCAACGCCGCGAACAGACCGGAGCCTTGCAGCACCAGGGCTCGGTCGACTGGCCGGAGAGCGCCGACCGGCAGTTTCTCAACCGCCGACGTGCCCAACCCTGGCAGGACGGGCGGTGCGTGCGCCGCGTGCGCCGACATCGTCCGGAAGAAGCCTTGAATCAAATCGGTGTTGTCGGCAAGCAGCGTCTCGAACTCGGCGCGCGTCAGCGAGAGGCAGACGCACGTTTCCGCCGTCTCGACGGTTTCACGCAAGGGTACGCCTTGCAACACCTCCTCGAAACCGAGCGCCGCGGGCGGCGTAGCTTCGCCATCCGCGAGCGCCACACGACCGTCGAGCAGGAACTGCATCGTATCCGGCACTACGCCGCACTGACACAGCACCCGGCCAGGTCCATAGCGGACCTGGCGTCCAGTACTCGCCAGCCGGAAGAGCTCGTCGACCGACACGGACCTGAACATCGGCAGATTGTGCAGACGCGTCGCGAGCTCCATCGCGGGCAACGGCTCGAGCCACAGCCTCCGCCGTCGTTCCTCGGTCATCCGCGAGGCGGCAAGCGCCCACGACGCGGCTTCGAACACATAGAAGTCCTTCACGTCCCGGTGCGCGAGGACGTGCTCCAGATCGTCTTTGAGGCTCCAGACCTTCAACTCGGCGACATGGCCAATTGCCGCCGACGAGACGATTTGATCCTCGTCATTGATCAACTGCAGCAATGTCTCCTCGACATCGCGCTGCCGTGTCCTGAGGAGTACGTTGGCGCGCCGTACCCGCTCGGCAACCGGCAGATCTTCGACGATGGGCATCACCTGCTTGCGGACGGTCCCATCGAGAAGATTATCGAGATACTCCGCCGCACTGGAGCGGGTGCGCACGTCTCCGTGTTCGAGAGCCCACCTGGCAGCCGCCACATCCTTCCATGGATGGAGCATCGCGAGCAGCCGGAAGACACGATCTCTCGCGCGGCGCAGCTTCTCGGACAGGGCGCGGTCGAGCAGCACGGGACCATTGGTGAAATCACGGTCCATCCGCTCGAGACCGAACAGGTTGTAGTGCCACGAGAGGCACTGATGATGACGGCGCGCCTCGCGCAGCACGAGCGTCTCGACGGCCTTCCGCTGAAACGTCAGTTCCGGATGGTCGCGGTGGAGCTTCTCGAGGGCGACAATCGTCTTGAACCGAATGAAGCCGTCGTCGTCTGAGAACGCGTCTATCAGGATGTCCATCGCGCGTTGTGAGGGGATACGCGCGATGGTCGTCGGCAGATGCCGTCTCACCCAGATGTCCTCGTCCGGATCACGCAGGAAGTACGCGAGCGTGTCGAGCACCTGCTCGCCGTAGCTGACCAGCACATTCCTCGCCTCGCTCTTCAGACGCCGGTGCCGCAGCAGCGAGATGAGCGTCGGCACGAAGATGAAGTTCGCCGTCTCAAGCCGCCGCACGCTTCGCATCGCCTCTTCGGCGACCGAGGTCTCGGGATCATGAAGCAGCGGGATCAGCAGCGCCTGGAATCTCGGCGCTACCAGCTGTCCCGAAGCGGTCGCTGCTTCTCGTCGAGCGGCGACGCTTGCATCGCCGGCGAGTCGCGTCAGCGCGCGGTCCGCCAACTCGATATCTTCCTCCTGATTGCCGCGCGCCAGCGCGACTGCGGCGATCGCAACGATCCTGGGATCCGAGTCGGCGAGATAAGGACGCAGGAGCTCGGCGGCGTGCAGGTGCCGGATCGCGCTCAGTGCCTGCACCGCCGCCGCACGCACGTCGGTGTTCTCGTCCGTGAGCAAACGCTCCACGATTTGCGACCAGCGCTCGCCGAGGTCGCTGCGCGCGGCGGACAACGCACCCAGCGCGCGGATGCGGACCTGCGGCGACTCGTGGTACAGCAGGAGCGGCGACACCAGGTGCCGTTTGTCCAGCGACTCGAGCATGTCGATCGCATAGATCACGCGCTGCGCATCGGTATGCGACAGTTCGCCTATCAGCGTTTCAATCGTCGAGAGGTCGGCGGCGGCGGTGCGCACTTCGCCGGGCTCGACGACGCGCTGCTCGATGCTGGTGCGGAAGGCCTTGACGTAGCCGCGCTTCGAGATGAAGGCCGCGCCGATCCACAGGCCGGTTATGCCCAGGCTGGCGTAGCTCACCTGCTGCCAATCCAGACCGAGCCCCCACGGTTTGATCAACGCGAGCGCGATAAGCATGCCGATCCCTTTGCCGAGCCGGTCAACCGTCACGTCGGTGAGCGGCTTGGCCCGGTACTTCAACTCCGTCGGCAGCGGCAGAAACAGGATCTCGCGGGTGGTCTTGTCGATCGTGTAGCGGAGCGACTGGTCGGAAATCCGCGCCAGCGACGGCGCCCACAGCGCGCGGTTCAGCAGCATGACGACGGCGCTCGCCCCAAGGCTGACCGGCAGGATGAGCAGGGCGAAGCCGATGCCCAGAAACCGATGGATGCGGCTGGTCAGCGCGATCTGAACGACGAACGCGATGGCCGACGTCCACAACTGGATTTGCCCGAAGAACGTGGTCAGGGCGTCGGTGGCTGTCTGTCCTTTGAACGCCTGCGCCGCAAGCGAGAGCTGCAGCTCGATGATGCTGGCGCCGGCGGCGGCGAACCCGATGATGACCGCGATGATCTGAAGGTGCTTCGATTCGCGCAGCAGCCTGATCGCTTCCCGTCCGCCAACGCCCTTCTCCTCTTCGACCGCCACCGTGACCTCGCCGGCGGCGCGCTCCCGGATCACGACGGCCAGCGTGATGACGATGCCCGCGAGGAGGAACCCAGTGCCGACGAGGAGCAGGTTGGTCGTGCCGATCTCCCGCGTGAAGAAGGCGACGATGCTCGAGCCAAGGAGCCCGCCCAGCGGCGCACCGGCATAGATGAAACCGAAGAGTCGCTTCGCCTGCCGCGGATCGTAGATGACGTTCGCGAGCGTGAAGAACTGGCTGATGAGCAGGACGGCGAGCATCAGCCTAAACAGGAAGAAGGCGGCGGCCACCCAGTCCTGCCCCGTCTTGAACAGCACCCAGAACGCCGCGAGCACGCCGGCGAGGGCCACTTGCGCAATGGGGATCGCCCATCGTCGCGGCAGCGCAGCCATCACGCGCGTATAGCCCTGCATCAGGCCGCCGATGATGAGCGAGGCGACGATGACGACGTAAGGCTGATTGTCGGCGCCCAATCCCTCGATGAACTTCGAGTAGGTGACAGGCTTCGCGAGGTTGTAGCCGGTCATCACGAGGAAGGAGTAGCAGAACATCAAGAGTGCGGTGACGCTCTCTTCGTCTCGGAGCTCGACGACGGGCGCGAACGCGCGGCGTACGAGGCTGCGCCCCATGACACCTCTCAGTTCTGTAGTGGCGGGCAGTGGGAGCCAATACTATGTCAGAAGCTCTGCCGCGGCAATCCAGCTGAATTCGGCGCCTCCGTGTCGCTGGGAAGCGGTTGGGCGTCGAAGATTTCCTTGCCGGCGGCGATCTTCGCCGCCGACGAACCGCGCCGTATATGACGCGCCAGGGACGGCAGCAAACAGCAACACGCGACTGTCTTGGCGAACCTGCACGTGACCAGCCTCGACGGCAATGCGAGCTGCTCAAACGTGACGCGGACGGCGAAGATCACAGCATCAAGCACGTCGCGATGGAAAACCGGCTCTATCCGCTGCGCGAACTGCTCGGAGATTTGCTCCTCGAAAGTGGTGACGCCCGCACGGCTGTCGCGGAATATCAGGCGGCGTTGCGACAGACGCCGAACCGGTTTCGCGGGCTTTCTGGCGCCGCGCGCGCCGCCGAGGCGGTTGGCGATCGCGAGAAGGCATCCGAGTACTACAGGAAGCTGCTCGACCTTGCAAAAACGGGGGACGGATTGCGTCCGGAAGTGAAGCGCGCGCAGAAGTACGGCGCAAAGCGCTGAACGTACTCACTCAGCGATCAGCAGAAAACCCTCGCGCGAATTCGCCAGCCGGATCGGCCCCCCGGTTCGGCGGTGACACCAGCCGGTTCTGCGACGTGTGCAGCTCACTCGTCGCGCAACGTTTGAAGCGGATCGACACGAGCGGCGCGATACGCGGGGAGAAGGCTCGCGGCGAAGCCGACACCGACCAGAATGATCCCACGA
This sequence comes from Acidobacteriota bacterium, assembly GCA_046727175.1. Taxonomy (GTDB): domain Bacteria; phylum Acidobacteriota; class Vicinamibacteria; order Vicinamibacterales; family 2-12-FULL-66-21; genus JBKPCD01. The sequence continues at coordinate 8,141 of JBKPCD010000282.1, forward strand.
CGAAGGTCGGCACGTCGATCGGACGGACGCCAAACACGAGGGTCGCCAGCACTCGACTTATTCGCGCTGTATACTCTCCGCGCTCGGGGATCACTCAGTTCCGCCGGTCGGGTTCGCGTTCATCGCCAAGAACGCCGATCCGCGCGTCCCCGAGATCCGGCGAAGCGCCTACCTCGCCGCACCGGGCTCGAGGCGGCGAAGCCGGCCAGGCAAGGAGAAATAATGAAGACGCGGATCAAGATAGTCGTGGCGGGTCTCGTAGCGATCGTGATGAGCGGGTTCGCGTCGTCAGCGTCGGTACAGGACGTGACGCTGCGCTACCGGTGGACGAAGGGTGACAATGTCCGCTACCGGCACACCCAGCAGAGCACCGCCACGATGTCCGGGATGCCCGGAGGCATGGGCGACATGGTCGTGGATTCGACGATGAGCCAGGTCTTTAAAGTCGTCGCGGAAGACACCGCGCCTGACGGAATGGTCACATTGCGTTTAGCCTACGAGGCTGTCCGAATGGAGATGACCTCTCCAATGGTGAACTTGGCGTACGACAGCGCGACGCCAGACAAAGCGAGCGACCCGACGCTGAAGGAGATGTTCTCGAGCCTGATCGGCGAGTCGTTCATCATCGTCATGACGCCCGTGGGCGAAGTGCGGAGAATCGACGGGATGGGCCGCATCATGGAGAAGGTGTTCAGCAAGGTACCACAAGACCCGGCGGCGGCCGCCATGATGAACGGCCTGAAAAACAGCTTCAGCGACGACGCCATCAAGTCGGTGGTCTCTCAGGGGTTCACGCGGTTCCCCGAACGAGCGGTGAAGCCGGGTGACGCGTGGAACAGCGATTTCGCCGTCAAGAACCCATTGATCGGCGCTATCACGACATCGGTAGTCGCAACACTCAAGGCGATCGAGGGGAGCGGCCCGGATCAGGTGGCAAGGATCGGCACGAAATCAACCATGAAGCCCGATCCAAAGTCGCCGGGAACGAACCCGATGGGACTCACGGTACTGTTGAACGATGGTTCTGCCGAGGGCGATTTGTCGTTCGACGTTGCCAAAGGACGCTTGCAGAAGGCCAACCTACAATCCACGGTGACCATGTCGATGTCAGGGTCCGGTCCTGATGGAAGCGCGATGAACATCAAGACGCTCGTCAAGTCGCAGTTCACGCTCGAGCTGGAAGAGAAATGACCAGCGCGCGATGAACTGTCTCTTCAAACTCAAAGCGTTTTGACGCCGCCGCAAGCAGATCGCGCATTCGAGTGGTCCATCTTATGCGCCCGCAACTGCGAGCGCCGCGGCGACGTACGCATTGTGACGGAGCAGCGCCACGTTGACGCGCACGCTCTCACCGCCCGTCAGCACGCGCATGCGGTCGAGCAGAAACGGCGTCAGCGCGCGTCCTCGAATGCCGCGCTTCTCGGCATCCCAGAGTGCGACGTCAATCGCGCGGCCGTACAGCTCCGACGGCATTTCATCGACGGCAGGAATGGCGTTCGCGATCAGCACGCCGGTGCCTAGTCCGAGCGAGAGATGGCATCGCACGGCAGCCGCCAGGTCGGAGATCGAGTCGAAGCGTCTATCGACGGGGAGGCCGCTCGAGCGGCGATAGAACGCCGGGAATTCGTCCGTCTGGAACCCGAACACGGGCACACCGAGTGTTTCCAGCATCTCGACCGTGCGCGGCAGATCGAGAACGGCCTTGGCGCCCGCCGAGACGACCGCAACCGGAATGCGCGCGAGCGCCGTCAGATCCGCGGAGATGTCGCCGGTTTCGGCCGCATCCCGATGCACGCCGCCGATGCCTCCCGTCGCGAACACTCTGATACCGCTCGTGTGTGCGGCGAACATCGTCGCCGCCACGGTCGTGGAGCCGGACTGACCTGACGACACTGCGGCGGCGAGATTACTGAGATTGATCTTGGCCACGTTCGGAGTTGCCGCGAGCTGCTCCAGTTCGTGGCGCGTGAGGCCGATGCGGATCGCGCCTGCCACGATCCCGATGGTGGCCGGTACTGCTCCGGCGTCTCGTATGACCTCTTCCAGCGAAAACGCGGTTGTGACGCCTTGCGGGTGCGGGAGTCCGTGAGTCACGACAGTAGTTTCGAGCGCAACGACGGGTGCGTTGGTGGCAAGCGCACGGGCGACCTCGTCGGAGCACGTGCACGGGCCGTTCACGATTGGACCTCGGCGCCGTACCACCTGTGCAACCGGGAATTCGCATGTGCGCTTGTCGCTGCCAACAGCGCGTCGGGACCCCAGCCAGCCACGGCAAAGCTTGCGCTGACGACGGCGCGTTGCAGGCAAGCCTCAATCGAGCACCCTGCGAGGTGGGCCAGGACGAATCCCACGCTGAATGCATCGCCTGCGCCGGTCTGATCGATGACGGCGTCTGCACGCGCCCTCCAACCGTAAAAGCGCTCGTCACGCGCGTCGTACAGGACTCCGCCGTCGGCGCCGCGCTTGAACACAACAAAACGGAGCCGCCCGTTTACGAGACGAGGGAGCACACATTCCGGAGTCGTCTGCGCTCCGTCGAGAAGGAGCTCGTCTTCGCCCGGAAAGAATGCATCGGCGTCCGCGAGCAACTCGCGCCAATCGGGAAGCGTTTCCTCGGTGACCGGCAGATGCGGATCGATCGAGACGAACCGCGTGATGTCTCCGCGGAGCGACACGATCAACGTACGCTGCACGTCGAACGGCATCGGCGCGAGATGAAACGCTCGGGCTTCCGCCCACTCCGAGGGGATCATCGCAGGGTGGGGCGAGACCTCTTCGTGCGTCGGGCACCCCAGGCGATGGATCAGGCGTCGAACATTCCCTTCGTACAGCAACCACGTGCGCACGCCGTGACGACCGAACGAGTGCACACCAGCCAGATCGACGCCACGTCGTTGAAGTATCTGTAGAACATCGGCTGGATAGTCGGTTCCCAGAACGCTGACGAGGCCGGGGCACGCGTTCCAGAGCGTCGCACCCAGCGCGCCGTACAAAAGCGCGCCGCCTGGCTGCCCCATGCGTGTCGTCCCGTCCGCAAGCACGACATCGTCGACGAGCAGGTTGCCCAGCAGCACGATTGACGGCATCACCGATCGAGACTCAGGCGCGACGCAGGCGCGCCCCACGGGAGCGGAGCGGGGCGTCGGGGCCCCGCGAGCGACCGCGATCCGGGGCCCCCGCAGCGCGTTCTTTGCGTTGTGGGGTGGGATGGGGGGTCCGGCGGGGCGAAGCTCCCCGGTCCAGTTTGGCGAACGCATCGGCCACGGCGCGCACGGCGTTCGGGTCGAGTGGATTGCTCCACACGCCGCCCTGCTTCACTGACGAGCCGACGATGAAGCCGTATGCCGGCGAAAAGCGTGAGAAGTTCGCCGGTGTGATCCCCGATCCGACCAGCACCGGGATGCTCACCGCCCGGGCAACGTCGCGCACCTCGTCGGGAGACGCCGGCTCGCCCGTCGAAACCCCGCTGACGATGACGCCGTCGGCAAGGAAGAACTCTGCAGCCTTGGCGGTCTCGACAACCGACACGTCCGCCGTGATCGCGTGGGCGCTGTGCTTCTTCTTGATATCTGCAAAAACCAATATGCGCTCTGCGCCGATCGCACGGCGATACCGGAGAAGCTCGCCCGCGCACGATTCGATCACGCCTTCGTCGGCCACGTGCGCGAAGACGAATCCCTCGACCCGCACGAAGTCAGCGCCGGAGGCGTCCGCAACCGCAATTGCCTCACGATTCGCTCCTGCGAGGACTTGAACGCCAAGCGGAAGACCGCTCTCCCGCTTCACTTCCCGGGCGAGTGCCGTCATCGCCGCGGTGATTTCCGGCCCGACGCCACCTTTGAGGTACGGGCGGTCGTGCGTGTTCTCGATGATAAGCGCCGTGAACCCGGTCTCTCGATAGACCCTTGCGTCGTGGAGACTTTGCTGAATCAGCTTATCAACAGAATGAGACGCGGACGGCGCACCCGGAAGGGCGCCGACATGCAGCGCGCCAATCAATGCTCGTGCCGCACCGAAACATTCGGAGAAAGCCGACAACGCGGTCTTGCCGGCTCGCGATCGAACGGTCATCGATTTGAAATCTGCGCCTGCTATCATTTCACAGTTTTTTCGACCCCGGTCAGGCGCGGCGTTGGCTTCATTACCAGGAATGACAATCCCCAGACGAGACTTTCTCGGCCTTCCAGGTACCGTGGCAATCGCCGCAGTCGGCTTTCCTCGTGCGAATCTTACGTCGCCGGAGAATACATCGACTATGTACGGATTGATTGGAAAGATGACGGCTGTGGCAGGGCAGCGCGACGCGCTCGCGGCAATCCTCCTCGACTCGACAGGGGCGATGCCAGGATGCCTCAGTTATGTGATTGCCACCGACCCGTCGGACGCCGACGCGCTGTGGATCACTGAAGTGTGGGACAGCCCGGCCAGCCACAAGGCCTCACTGACGTTGCCGGCCGTCCAGGCCGCGATCGCGAAAGCAAAGCCACTCATCGCGGGGTTCAGCAACAGAGTGGAGACCGTTCCGACTGGCGGTGTTGGTCTGGCGAAAACGTCGCGGTAATCGTGCCGCCGTTTCACTCGCCCGCAGAGGGGAGCCGGAATGCCGCCATCTCTTCGCCGTTGCGTACCAGGAGGACGTCTCCGACCAGAACCGGGTGATTCCAGGTCTTCCCCTCTAGAGCCTTGAAACGGGCAAGCTCGGTGAACTGGTCGGGAGACGCCTTCACTAGCGCGAGCTCGCCGTCTTCCGACAGCACAAGCAGCAAATCCTCGTCTGGCAGCAGCACGAGCTGACCGTTGCCGTAGCGACCGCCCTTCCACTTGCGCGAGCCGTCCGAAAGATCGATGCACGAGAGAATGCTGCCGTCGAAGCCGAACGCATGTCCCTTGTGAACGACGAAGTCGTTGAAGTACGGCTTCAGACCGGTTGACGTCCAGCGTTCCTCGACTTTCCATCCGTCGGATCGTTGCGCAACGGCAAGCCGGCGTATTCCAGCTCCACCAGTGCCGCCGATGGCGTTGATCAGCACGTCGCCGTCCGGCGTGAGCGCTGGCTGGACGATTGTCGTGCCTTCCCCCCACGCGTGCTCCCAGAGCACTGTGCCGTTGGCAGGGGCGACGCTCGTGACGCCGGCTGCGCTGAGCAGCAGGATCTGCACGACGCCGTCGATCGTTGCGCGATGTGGCGAGCTGTAGCTGCCGGGACGCGCAGGCCCGAACCAGCGGGGCTTCCCGGTCGCGATGTCATACGCGACGAGCCTTCCCGAGGCTGCGACGACGACGATGTCATCGATCACTAGTGTCCTGAGTCAGAGATTCGCTCACAATATCGCGCGACACTGGCAAGAATCTCGTCGGCGGTTTTGGTCCAGACAAACGGCTTCGGTGATTCGTTGGTCATGGTCAGATACTCGTGAATCGCCGTTTCGAGCGCG
>JBKPCD010000283.1:0-16374 GCA_046727175.1 Acidobacteriota bacterium
CACCAACATCAACACGGCGGTTGTGAGCGAGCTGGACAAGGCGACCGAGGCATGGGGCGTCAAAGTGCTCCGGTACGAGATCAAGAACATTACGCCACCGCACGACGTGCTCGCCGCAATGGAAAAGCAGATGCGCGCCGAGCGGGAGAAGCGCGCTGTGATCCTCACGTCCGAAGGCACGCGCGATGCGGCAATCAACACTGCGGACGGTGTCAAGCAGGAGGTCATCAAGGCGTCCGAGGCACGCAAGCAGCAGCAGATCAACGAAGCCGAAGGGCAGGCCGCGGCAATCATGGCGGTCGCGACGGCGACAGCGGAGGGAATTCGACGAGTCGCCGAAGCTATTACGCGGCCGGGTGGTTACGAGGCCGTGCAGCTGCGAGTCGCAGAGCAGTACATCGGCCAGTTCGGCGCGTTGGCGAAGGAAAGTAACACGCTGGTCCTTCCCGCCAACGTCGCGGACATTGGATCGATGATCGCGCTCGCGATGAAAGCCATCGGCCGGCAGCCTGGCGCCCAGCAGGGGTAGGCCGCACATGCGTTGCAAGCTGGTGTTCTCCCTCCTTCTCGTCGCACTGTTCGTTCAAACGAGCACCGGTGTCGCTTCGCGCCAGCAGTCTTCCGAGGTCAAGGCTCTCGTCGGCGGCACGTTGATCGATGGATTTGGCGGCCGCCCGATTCGCAACAGTGTCATTCTCGTCGGCGGCGAGCGGATCACGGCGGTCGGGCAGGTCGGAAGCCTGGCTGTTCCTTCCGGCGCCGAAGTGATCTCGACCGAGGGCATGAGCGTCCTTCCAGGCCTTTGGGACATGCACGTGCACCTCATGATCAACGGCCACAGCGACTACACGCACTGGGATAAGACGTACCCGCCCCTCTTCGATTCGGTGATCATGCCCGCGTCTGCGAAGCAACTGCTGCTCGCAGGCGTGACGAGCGCGCGCGATCTCGGAGGCCCGCTCGAGCCGAGCATCTCGGTCCGCGATCGGATCAAATCCGGCAAAATACCCGGCGCAACGATCTACGTCTCTGGTCCGTTCATTCAACACGCGCCGTATCCGGGCACCGAGCAGTTCCGTTGGGGAGTCACGGGAGCGGACGACGCTCGGGCCAAGGTTCGGAAGCTGGCGGATGCAGGCGTCAACGTCATCAAACTGATCGACCAGGACGAGATGACGATGGAGGAAGTGCGGGCGGTCGTGGACGAGGCGCACCGTCGCCGACTACCGGTCGTTGCGCACGCACATCGTCCGGAGGAAATCAGGCGAGGCCTTGAGGTTGGCGTCGACTGCTTCGAGCACACGGGTCTTGCCAGTGCTCCCGAGTATCCCGACGACATCATCCGGGCGATCCGCGAGCGTACGGCCAAGATGAGCCTTGGTCCGCTCTTCTGGACGCCGACGATCGAAGGACTCCTGAACTACGAGTATCTCCGCGACAATCCCGAGGCGCTCGACGATCCATCGTGGCACGAAGGACTCACGCCGGAGATCATCGCCGACATCCGCAAATCGATCGAGCATCCGGATCAGCTCTCGTACTTCCAGCTCACGCCAGCACGCCGCCCAACGCTCGCGCGCAAATTCAAGCAGCTGAGCGAGGCCGGCGTAGTGATGCTGGTCGGCACGGACAGCGGGATCCCGATGAAGTTCCACAGTCAGTCGACGTGGCGCGAGCTCGACGCGTGGGTCAATAGCCTCGGCGTGGACCCGATGACCGCGATCCGCGGCGCCACGTATTGGCCAGCGGTCGCCATGAAGGTCGATCGCGACGCCGGCACGATCAGCCCGGGGAAGTACGCGGACATCATTGCCGTTCGCGGCGACGTCCTTCGCTACATCGCGCTCCTCCAGCGCGTGGATCTCGTCATGAAACACGGCACGCGCTACCGCTGACAGTCGCCCGCAGTCTCCGGCTTCGATCGGACTTGCCCGATTTCGCTCTATACTCCACGTTTCATGCCTACGTGTGCAGACGTGCTTGCTCGAACGCTGCGTGAGGAAGGGATCACGCGGATCGTCGGCCTTCCCGGCGGCGAGATTCTCGACTTCATCGACGCCGGACGACGCGCCGGGATCGAATTCCTGCTGACGCGACAGGAAGCAACGGCCGCGTTCATGGCCGACGTGACCGGCCAGATATCTGGGCGTCCTGGGGTCTGCGTCGCGACACTCGGTCCGGGCGCCGTGAACATGACGCTCGGCGTCGCCAACGCCTATCTCGATCGCTCGCCGCTGATTGCCATCACCGCCACGCACCCGTGCAGCGCTGCGCCGTATGCAACGCATCAGAAGCTCGACCTGAACGCGGTCTATCGGCCGTTCACCAAGCTCGCGCTCACGCTCGACGGCGAGGACACCGCGCGCAAAGTGCGACACGCGATACGCGTCAGCGTGGCACCGCGCATGGGTCCCGTTCACCTCGCATTGCCGAGCGACGTCGCGCGTCTCGAGGAAAGAACGACGCGCGACTCCTCTGTTTCTGAGGTCGACCTGGCGAAACCCCCCGGCCATTCGGAGTCGTCGATTGACCCTGTCATCCGAGCGATCGCCGGCGCGCGGCGTCCGATTGTGATCCTCGGCCTCGACATCGATCCCCGACGGGATGTTGCGATCGTGCGCGAGTTCGTCGATGCCGTGCGCGCCCCGGTCTTCGTCACTCCGAAGGCGAAGGGCATTCTCGGTGAAGATCACCCGCTCTTCTACGGCGTCTGCGCGGGTGTGTCGGGTGACGACGTCATCGTCGACTTCTTTCAGCGGGCCGATCTGCTGGTCGGCGTCGGCTTCGAGCCGGTGGAGTCCGACAAGCTGTGGCACAACACGATGAAGCTCGTGTCGCTCGGTCCCGTCTCGATTGCGGCCGATGCCTACCGTCCTCATGCGGAAGCGGTTGGTGCGCTGCATGAGCTCCTCCCGGCAGCGCGCCTGCGCCTATCGACAACTGTCGAATGGTCGCCGCAGGATCGCGATCGTTTTCGCGCCGCGCTCGAGCGCACGCTGCGGCCCGCCGCTCGCCCGCGAGGCCTGTCTGGTTACGAGCTGACGCTGCGGCTTCGCGAGCTCTTTCCCCGGGACACGATTGTCACGACCGACGTGGGCTCCGTGAAGATGATCACGTCGCAAGCATGGACGTGCTACGAGCCGCTGACGTTCTTCGAATCGAATGGCCTGTCGGCGATGAGCTACAGCCTGCCGGCCGCCATGGCCGCTCGCCTGCAGTTCCCTGATCGGTCCGTCCTCTGCACGATCGGTGACGGCGGATTCGGGATGACGCTTGCCGACATCGAGACCTGCGTGCGCGAGCGGCTCCACTTCGTCACCGTGGTGTTCAACGACAGCAGCCTCAGCCTGATTGACGCCGCGCAGCAGCGCCGCGGCCAGCCGACGTGTGGTGTGCGGTACGGAAGCGTCGATTTCGCCGCGGCGTGCGCCGCGATGGGTGCATGGGCGCGCCGGATCGGGACGATGGAGGAGCTCGATGACGCGGTGCGGGAGGCTCAGCGCGTGAATCGGCCGGCGGTCATCGATGTCATCGTCGATCCAGCCGAATACTTTCGATGAAGCTCGAGGCGAAGGGTTCGCGAACGTCAGAGCGCGCTTCCCCGGAAGGTCACGCGCTTTCTCAGAAAGTTCGTGCGCCGTTCGGGGGGGAGTGCCTGCCATCGGCGGATCAGCTCTCTGATACCGCGCTCATTCTCCTTTTCGAGGGCGGCGAGTCGTGCCTTTCGAGCGGATCGTTTCTTCACGTGACCTCTCCAGGATGTCGAGCACCGCGAGGTCCCGCGGCCGTGCGGCGGCCCGTTTGCTTCGAATAATGTCGTCGAGTGACGCAACCAGAATTGCAACGCTGTCGATCTCGACGAGAGTCGCCCGGTCGCGGACGCCTTTGAAGGACCGGATCCCGTGAATCGACGCCATGAAATCGAGCTGAACACCATCGTCTTCCCGAATGACTCGGTAGAGATCGGACGCGGGATAGAACGGCCGCATGATCGTTGCCTTCAGCGCGCGCGCGAGTGCCTTGAGCTTGCTGACGTTTCGCGGCGTCTTGCGAAACAGGAAATCGAAGTCAACGGTCGTCACTGGCGCGCCTTGCAGCGCCGCCGCCGCATTGCCGATCAACACCGCCTCGAGATGGACGGCACGGAGATGCCGTCCGATCTCCACGAGAATCGGTTTCGCGTCCACGCAGGGCAGTATAGAACGCCGACCGTGTAGTGTCCGCCTTCAGGCGGACTCCGGCGCCGGCTGAAGCCGGCGATTACGACGTTTGAAACCAGTTCTAGACACGGACGATCGCGAGGACATCGCGGATTGCCGAGACGACCACCTCCGGCTGGTCGATTGGAATCCAGTGCCCGCTGTTCGAGGCAACGAGGTGACGTCCTCGTGTCGAGAGCCGGGCGAGCGCGTCCTGCTGCCTGATTCGATAGTCGCCTGGATCGGTGGACGAGATCGTGATGAGCGGCAGATCGCCGTATCCGTCTGCTGACGCGTCGAGCGTCTCGAGCGCACTGACGCAGATCGTTTCGATCTGGCTCCCAAGCGCCTCGAAGAACTTCGCCTGCGTCCAGAAATGTTTCAGCGGCGTCCGGAGCTCGGCGGGCAGCTTCCAGACCGGAGCGAGTATTCCCTCGTCTTCACGCGAGAGGCCGCCGCGGCTCACGATCTTCACGACACCCCGCGCGATGCCGAAAGCCCCGATCGATCCGAGACCCGACACGAGCCGCGCGATCCCGAGCCGTGCAGCCGTGACACCGTAGCGGCACAAGCGTGCGCCGCGTTCGATCTTGAGCTGCTCCTTTGAAGCGGGCCTAACCCAGTCTTCCGGGTGGGCGGGATCGACGAGCACCATGCCGACGGTATCCCCGCGATATCGCCGCGCGAAGACGCGCATCACGAGGCCGCCGAACGAATGACCGACGACCACGAAGGGCGGCGGGATCTCGGCGCGTTCGAGGAGGAGTCGCAGTTCATCGGCGATCCGGCCGGCCGTTCGCGGCATCGGTCCGGGACCGCTCCAGCCGAATCCCGCGCGATCGTAGCTGCACACGCGCGTCACGCGCGCGATCTCGGGCTGGACGAACGTCCAGCTCAGTGAGGATCCGCCGAGTGCCGCGTCCAGGACCACTGCGGGCGCGCCGGTCCCCAGACAATGCAGATGGAGCCGGACGCCTCCGACATCGACGAGCCGGCCTGGCGGATGCAGAGTCGAGCGTCCCACTCCTCATAAGATACCGATCGGTTCGCTCGACGTCACGGTGCCTCGGACAACTGCCGCCAATTCCGGCACGCAGCCGGCTCGATTCTATCTGCCGAAAAACGTGTTCGCCCGGCGCAACTCGGGCCGTTCCGTGTCCGCGTCTTTCGCCACGTCCAGGAGCTTCGTGTAATACGACGTCGCCTTGGCGCGATCGCCCGTGGCCGCAGCGGCGGTCGCGGCGCCGGACAGGCCGCGGAACCGGTTCGGCTCCTTCTTGATCGTCGACTCGTACGCCGCGAGCGCCTCTGTGGGTTTGCCAGCCTCGAGCAGCATGTCGCCTAAGAGCTCGCGGGCGGGCGCGAGCGGGCCTGGAGAGATGGCTGACTTGTCCGTCGCGTCTTCCGCATCGGCAGCGGTGCTCAATTGCGCAATCGCCTCGTCCCCGCGGCCCTCCGCGAAAGCCTGCCACGCAAGCGCGATACGGCGCTGGATCTCAACCTGCTCGGTCCAGTACTCGTCCTGTCCTTCACGCAGCTTGTCGCGCAGCGCCGCGAGCCGGTCGATGTCGGCGGTCGCGGCCGACGGATTTCCGCTGCGAGCGGCGCCGATGGCGCGGGCGAAGTGCGTCAAGGCTTCGGTGTAAGCGGTGTTGGCCGGACGGGGCGTCAACGCGGCCGCTTCGGCCCACGCGCCGCGCTCGAGCGCGTAGCGCGCTGGAATCGCGGCGAGGGCGAAGGCACCGGCGCCCGCCGCGCCGGCGGCCACGCCTTCCGCGCCGCCAACGACGGTGAGCGCCCGGTCGATGACCGCCTTGGCGGCTTGGTCCTGCGCGATCTGGAGATAGCCGTAGATCTGGTAGTCGAGCGCGTGCAGCTCGTCGCCGGCGCCGCCACCGCTCTTGCGAGCGGCTTCTGCCGAGCGCCGATTGGTGTCGATCGATTCCTGCCACAGGCCGACGCGCGTGAAGGTGTGCGATGGCATGTGCAACGCATGGGGAATCGCGGGCGCGAGCGACGAGTACTTGCGGGCCGCGGGGAGCGCCCGATCCGCGAGCGCCGGCACGTCGTAGGCGTGAATGATGTAGTGCGCGAGCCCCGGGTGCGTCGGCATCTTCTCGAAGAGCGGCTCCAGAATGCCCGCGGCTTTCAGGTTCTTCGCATAGCTCTTGTCGGCTGGAGACGCCGTCTGCGCGATCGCGAGCGCGTAGAAGATCTGCGCTTCCGTATCGGTCGGATTGTCGCGCGCCACCTGCTCCATCGCGGTCTCATACGCCGCGATCCGCGCGCGATGGCTGCCGGGGTCGGCGTCCGTGACCAACTGGGAGGCCGCCTGGATATAGCCGCGCTCACGTGGTGTTGGCGAGCCCGTCGTCCCGGCTTTCTCGATCGAGGCCTTTGTCAGCTCGATGGAACGCCCCTGCTTGATGCCGCCGAACGGATTGCCCCAGTTGCTGAGCGCGATGCCCCAGTACGCCATTGCGCAGCCCGGATCGCGCGCGCGGATGGCCTCGAAGGTCTTGACGGCTTCGGGAAACCAGAAGGAATGCACCAGTGCGACGCCCTTGTTGAAGTCGTCCTTCACCGCCGGCGCGCACGAGGTCTGAAATTTCACGCTGGCGCTGCCGAACGCGTCCGGCGACGCGGCGCCGTGGTGCTCGTGCTGCGCGCGCGCCGCCGACGCGCACGCCAGCGCGAACGAGACCGAGACCAACAGTGTCTTCGTTTTCATGGCCATACACCCGTCTCCGCAATATTGTCAGGGTGCGATATTACAGGATCGCGAGAACTGAGATGAACGTCGCCGGGCCACTTCGTATCTGCGCGTGTGGCTGCGGTGCCGGGATTCGGAGGTTCGAGATCCGTCGTTTGATGTCGCGCGGTGAGCGCCGCGATCATGACGACTCGCTGGGCTCGGTGAGTTCGATCCCGCCGAACAGGAGACTACACAGAACACGCGCGAGCGCGACGGATGCACCGAAGCCGATCGCGAGACAACGTCGGCCCGGCTTGCGGTCGGGAAGTTACTCGAGGCGTCGACGTCGCCGAGCGGCCAAACCGGCGCCAATGCCCAGCCCGAGGAGCGACAATGTTGCAGGCTCCGGGATCGGTGCGGAGGACTGATACCTCAGGTCGTCAAGTGTGTAGGTGAACCCGTTGGCCGGCCCGATCGTGACCGACGTGAACGGCAGCGTCGAAGAAAACCCGACGAATTGCCCGGTAGTGGCACCCGGGAATGGATTGAGGAAGCTGGCCGCAACATCGCCGAGATTATTGGTGGCGGTATAGGCACCGTTCGTCATCGCAAACGTGTTGATTGAAATCCCAAACCCGCTCAGAGGCAACCCGAACGAGAACGTGATGGTATCGTTGCCGCCAAAAAACCCAACGGCGGTGTCGCCCAAAGTGTTCGGTGCGCTCAGGGAAAGGAAACCAGACGTCACCAACGCGTTACCAGCACTCGAGTTGTAGGTGATCCCGGCCGTCGTCGAGCCATCTGGGAATGTGGTGCCTGCCGGGTAGCTGTCCCAATTCTCGACCGTGGCTCCAGGGAAGGCCGCAGCGAACGCCGCCCGTGAGGCAAACGTCATGATTGCCGCCTCGGGCTGGGCAACGATCCCGAACAGGATCCCGGTCACCAGGACGCTGATGATCAGTAGCCTTCGCATACACACACCTCCATCGGGCGGAGTTGAACAGCGCCTGGCAACTTGTGTGCGGAACTCTACCATGGTCCTGGCACTGACGGTGCTCGTGGTGACTATCGGAATGACACGCCTGTTGGCGGCCGTGCGAATGCACGGGTCGAAGGGGACCAGCAGGCCGACTTCTTTCTGACAATTCATCTTGGTAAGGCTATTCCACAGGCAGCACGCCTGTCTGCGGGAGAGTGCGCTCGAGCTTATATCAATCCAGCCGCAGTGCGGTAGCCGGATCGATCCGCGCCGCACGGCGCGCTGGTAGATACGCAGCGGCGAACGCGACCGCGGTGAGCGTCGCGGGGGCGAAGAGGAGCGTCGCGGGATCGAGCGGCTGGACTCCGAACAGCAGCGTCGTGACGAGTCGCGCGACGAACATTGTGACCGCGCCGCCGACAGCGAGGCCTGGTACAACCAGGCGGCACGTGTCCCCCAGCACCATCCGCGCGAGCACGCCCGGCGATGCGCCGAGCGCTGCGCGAACACCAATCTCCGCCGTCCGCTGCGTCACGGCGTAAGACATGATTCCGTAGAGCCCGACCGCCGCGAGAATGAGGGCGAGGAACGCGAACGCGCTCGCGACCAGCCCGACCAGGCGCTCCTGCGCAATCATCGCGTTGACATCCGCCTGGAACGGGCGGAGCCGGCTGACGAACACGTCGCGATCGACTCGCCGCGCTTCCTCGCTGGCTATGCGGCCGATGTCAGCGATCGGCACGGAACCGCGGACGAAGAACGATCCTCCAGGCGCGGCTCGGTCGATCGGCAGATACGCGACGCGTCCGCCGCACGGTTGCTCACGGACGCCATAGTGCCGGGCATCCCTGACGACGCCGATGACTTCATAACGCGAGCCAGGAGTGTTCAGATCGATCCAGCGGCCCACTGCGGGTTCGCCTTTGAAAAAATGACGTGCGAACGTGTCGTTCACGACTATCGAAAGAGGTTCGCCAACGTGATCGCTCGACGCAAACCCTCGTCCATCGATCACGTGCATTCCGAGCACATCGAAGAATCCTGGTCCGACACGCAGCAGCGCGACATCGCGCTCGTCAACCGGGACGCCGTCCGCCACGGGCCCGAGCGCCTTTCCAGCCCATCCGCCGACATCGTAAACCGGCTCTCGCGTGTAGGTGACACCCGTGACGCCGGGCAGCGAGTGCATCCGGTCGGCGACGCTGGCGTAGAGCGGCGCCTTCTTCTCCGGCGCGAAGCCGCTCGGGAACGAGAGATCGAACGTCGTGATGCCGTATGGCGCGAATCCGAGATCGGTCGTGCGCAGGTTCTCGAGCGTTCGTACCATCAGCACCGCCACTACCAGCAGCGCGAGCGAGCCCGCAACCTGGACGACGATCAGACCCTTGCCGACGCCGAGCCGAACGACGGTTCGCGATGCGCGTGTCAGCGACGTCGTCGGTGTTCTCGCGGCCCGAAACGCAGGGACGGCGCCAACCGCCAGCGCAGACGCCAATGCGACGGCGATCGAGAAGAGGAGCGTCGTTGCGTTGGGCGTCAGATCGAGCGCGAACGGGATCTGCGGTGCGGGCAACAGCGCGATCAACGCGCGCGCGCCCCACCAGGCCAGCAGCACTCCACCTGTTGCGCCGGCCGCCCCAAGAAACGCACTCTCGGTGAGCAGTTGCCGCGCGAGGCGTCCGCGTCCTGCACCGATCGACAGCCGCACGGCGAACTCGCGCTCGCGGGCGCGCTGCCGCGCAAGCAGCAGGTTCGCGACGTTCGCGCACGACAGGACCAGGATGATCGCGACTGCCGCCATCAGGATCACGAGCGGCTTTCGATACGTCAGGCCGAGTGACGACAGGCCGGCCGCCGCACTGCGCAGCCGGATGCGTCGATCGCGGAACGCGCTTTTGGCGTACGCCGGCACGGTTTTCAGGAAGTGCTCCGCGAGATGGCGCCGGTAGACAACGTCCGCGTTCGCCTCGAGTTGACGTCTGTCCGCAGCCGGACTCACGCGGCCCATGACGCGGAGAATCATCGTGCCGGTCATCGACAACCATGCCGGCTGCATCCGCGCGGTGACAGGCAGCCACACATCAGTACGCGACTGTGCCTCCGTCCCATCGAAGCCGTCCGCAGCCACACCGACGACAGTGAATGGCTTCTCGTCGATGTGGATGGTCTGACCGATGACGTCGGGAGACCCGCCGAACCTGCGCTGCCAGTACCCCTGGCTCAGCACCGCCACCTCGTTTCCGCCCAGAGGCGAATCATCTTCGTCCCGCAACACGCGACCCGCCGCAGGGATCACGCCAAGCGCGCCGAAATAGTTCGACGATACCGCTTCGACCACGGCGCGTTCGGGAACGCCGCCACCGATCTTGATTCGCGGCATCCGCTGATCGATCAGCGCAAACGAATCGATACCGGGTGTCGTCGCGTCGCGCAGCTCCGTGAAGAGGCGATACGAGAAGTGGCTCGACTGATCTCCCGACGTGTTGTACGAAACGAACTGAACGAGAGTGTGCGGCTCCGCGATCGGAAGCGGCCGGAGCAGCGTCGCGTACAGAACGGTGAACACGGCGGTGTTGGCCCCGATGCCGAGCATCAACGACAGCACGATGGCGGACGACACGATTGGATTCGCCCGCAGGCCGCGGCAGGCATACCGGACGTCCTGGACGAGGTCGTCCAGCCATCGCCACCGGTTCACATCGCGACACTGCTCCTTGATCGCTTCGATGCCTCCGAACTCGGCGAGTGCGCGACAACGAGCATGGGCCTCCGTCAGCCCGGATCGGACGTAATCAGCCGTACGCCGCTCGATGTGATCGCGCAGCTCGGCATCGAGGCTGCGTTCCAAGTTGCTGCGACGCCAGAGCCAACTCACGGGTTACTCCTGTCGCAGCGCAATCAGCGGATCGGTTCGAGCCGCGCGGCTCGACGGCAGCCAGGCCGCGACGATCGCGATTGCGCCGAGGAGAACGGCGCAGCCTGCGTAGGTCCACGGATCGGTCGCGGAAATCTCGAACAGCGTGCTGCGGAGGACCCTGCTTCCCGCACGGGCGAGCGGCAGCCCGATCAGCAGGCCGCCGAGCACGGGACCGAGCGCACTCTTCAGCAACAGGCGCGTGATCGATGCGCGATTCGCACCGAGCGACAGGCGCACGCCCAGCTCGCGCGTGCGTCGCGCGACGCGATACGCCAGCGTGCCGTACACGCCGATTGCCATCAGGACGAGCGACACCAGGCCGAAGAAGGTCGAAATCGAGAACAGGAGACGCTCCGTGGCAATGCTGGCGTCGAATTGGGAGTCGAGAGACGTGAGCGCCCCGGTTGGCAGCGTCGGTGCGGCCTGACGCAACTCATGTCGGACCAGATCGGGCAGCGCCGCTGTTGAGCCGTCGGTCCGAAGCGCGAGCGTGAGGGCCTGCCATGCCTTCGGTTCCTGCCGGTACGGTCGATACACAAGGTGGGGCCTGGGACTGGTTCCGCGGTGGAAGCCGACGTCCTTTGCTATCCCGATGATCTCCACGAGTTCGTTCGAGACCTGCAGTCGGCCGCCCACCGCATCTCCTTGCGGGAAATACCATCTCGCGAGGGACTCGCTGACGATCGCGGCTGGCGACGACCGCGCGTTCTCGTCGTTGCGGAAGTCACGACCGCCGAGCAGCGGAATGCCCATGGTCTCGAAGAACCGCGGACCAACGAAGTTGAAATGGGCCGGAGGGTCCTGCGTTCTGCGCGTCTCTCCGGGCAGCGACACACTCGAGATCCACGAGAAGCCGCTGAGCGGCGTGTCCATGGACAGGGTGACGGATTGGACGCCCGGCAGACCAGTGAACCGCGAGTAGAGCTCCTGATACAGGCTGACGCCGCGATCGCCCGTGTATCCGGCCAGTCCCGGCTGGACGTTCACCAGCAGGACGTGATCCTTGCGAAATCCGAGGTCGGCCTGATGAAGCCGCGCAAGGCTTCGCGCGAACAATCCCGTGCCGACGATCAGCACGAGCGACAGGGCCGTCTGTGCCGCGACGAGCACACCTTCCCGGCGTCTTCGAATCGTTGTCGTGCGCGCGATCGTCTGGAGCTGAGGGAGCAGGTCGACTGACGATCCGCGCAGCGCCGGCAGCGCGCCGAAAAGGAGCGCCGTGACGACGCCGAGACCGGCAGTGAACCCGATCAGCCTGAGATCGGGTGCGACGTCCAGCGCAATCGGTGCACGGCCCGCGGAGAGCAGCCGCACGATCGCATTGCTGCCCCAGAACGCGAGCCCCAGCCCTCCAGCGGCGCCGATTGCCGAAAGAACCAGTGCTTCGGTGACGAGCTGTCTCACGAGCCTGGACCGGCTCGCGCCGAGCGCTTGCCTCAACGCAATCTCGTGCGCACGCGCCTGGTTGCGGGCAAGGAGCAGGCTCGCGAGGTTCGCGCATGCAACGAGGAGTAGAAGGCCGACCGCGCCGAGCAGCAAACGAAGCGGCAGCGAGTACTGCCGCCGGAGATCGTTGATGCCCTGTGCGCCCGGCAGCAGCTCCAGGCGCGACGGCGGCGTTCCGGATTTCGATTCGCTGCGTTGGTGTTGTTGCCACCGTCGCTGAAGGTCTGCGTTGGCCTGCTCGAACGAAGCGTCCTGCTGCAGACGTCCGATCACCCACAGCCAGCGGGCGGTGCGGGAGGTGAGCAGCGGCGCCGAGGGAATCACGACGGGCTGGAACGTGAGCGGCATCATGATGTCGGCAACCTGTCCGCGCTCGAAGCCGTGAAACTCCCGTGGCGTCACGCCGACGACGGAGAAGGGCTGACGTTGGATTTCGAGCACCCGTCCGATGACGGAGGGATCGCCTCCGAAGTGACGTCGCCAGAACTCGTGGCTGATGACGACGGCAGCCTGGCCACTCCGCGCGCCTTCATCCGATTCGTTCAGGAGCCGACCGAGTTGGGCCCGGCCGCCGATCACGGCCGAGCACCCGCTCGACGTGAGCTGACCGCGGGCGAACTGCGGCCCGTTGCTCGTCGTGACGACGAATCGCGGCCAGGGTCGAAACCCACACAGGCCGGCGATCGTCGTGCTCTGTCGAAGCGCCTCGAACTGCGGCAGCGAAAACGAGAGCACCTGTCGCGACTCCTGATTCTCGGTAATCAGGATCAATCGGTCCGGCGAAACCAGCGGCATCGTGCGAAGGAGCACCGCATCGACGAGGCTGAAGATCGCGACGTTCGCGCCGATGCCGAGCGCAAGGGAGAGGATGGCGACGGCCGTGAAGACAGGACTCTCGGTCGACAATCGCAGCGCATATCGGACGTCGCGTCCGACGTCGTCGAGCCAGCGCATGCCGCGCGACTGACGACATTGTTCCTTGATCGTCTCGACGCCGCCGAACGCGGCACGCGCCATCCGTCTCGCTTCGCGGCTGCCGACGCCTGAGGCGACGAGGTCCGCCGCGTGACGCTCGATGTGGTCGCGCAGCTCGGCTTCGAGCTCCCGATCGAGCCGTTTGCGGCGCCAGAGTCTCGCGAGCCACGTCATGTCGCGTCCCCCTCAGCCGTCTTCAGAATCAGACCGACGGCTTCGGTCAGCCGGTGCCAGCTCGCCGTCTCGCGCTCCATGTGCGCGCGCCCCTTCTTCGTGAGGCGGTAGAACTTCGCGTCGCGCCCGGTGTCCGACAGCTTCCACTCAGCAGTCAGATAGCCGCGGTTCTCCAGCCGGTGCAGCGCGGGATACAGCGTGCCTTGCTGCACCTGGACGACGTCACGCGAGATCTGCTGAAGCCGTTGCGCGATCGCGTAGCCGTGAAGCGGACCGAGAGCGGCCACCTTGAGGATGAGGAGGTCCAGCGTGCCCTGCGGAAGATCGGACTTTGGTGTGGTCATATGCCTTGATCTTCGACATATACACCATGAGGTGTCGAAGATCAAGGCATGAAGGGCGGCGGGGTCTGAAGACCCCGCCCTACAGATCCGGACGCCGCCGCACCGAATTTCCCCGGGGTTTTCATTCAGACCCCGCTGGAGTTATCCGGTATCGAATGTGGCGCGGGGTCTTCAGACCCCGCGGGCTATCCGCGTGATGTGACGCCGGCGCGATCGAGCGCCGACGCGATCTCGGGATTCTCCATGAACCAGCTCCACACGCGGCCGGTGCGGAGATTCTCGGCGCTCAGCAGCGTGATGCCGAGATCGATGCCGATGACGTCGGGGTTCACCCAGCCGTTCGTCGGGTGAAACGCATCGGCAAATCCATAACGGCCGTAGATCCTGTCGCCGAACCGTCGGTGCATCTCGCGAAGAGCGGGAACCGTGAGGTCGGGCGCGAACATGAGCGAGCCTGCCGGCGCGGCGGGCACGACGGAACCATCAATCGCCTTGTGCCGTGGAGGGCCGCCCCACGCGACGTAACCTTTCTGGCTATCCGAGGCCGTGATTCCCCAGACGTTCTCGCGGTAACCAGGAAACTCGCTCGAGAGCGTCAGGCAGAACGTCTTGTGCGCGCGGGTTGCGGTCACGCTGTTATCGAACCAGTCGATGTGCGGTTCCTGCTGCTCGCGACGGCCGCGAAAGTCCACCCACGCGTGCGAATACTGGTGGACGAACAACGGATCGGCCGCGCTGACGTACGTGTAGCTCTGAAACGTCATCACCGGTCTCGACCACGCGCGCCACGAGCTCGCTGGAATCGCATGTGTGGGTGAACCGATGCCGAGCAGATACAGGATCATCAGCTCGCAGTAGTGATCCCAGCGGCCTTTGAGAAATCCCGACTCCGGCTTCCAGCCGTGCGACAGCACGCCCGGATCGCCTGCGAGCATCCATTGGAAGTCGACGCGCCGGTAGATCGCGTCCGCGAGGCGGACGATCTCCGCATCGCGCTCGAAGCATCGTCGCGCCGTCAGAACGCCGCCGAGCAGCAGCGCGGTGTCGATCGACGAGAGCTCGCTCTGCCACTCGCGCGCGCCCGTCCGCAGGTTGATGAAGTGATAGAACCAGCCGTGTTCGTGCGGCATGCGTTCCGCGAAGAACTTCAGGGTCGTCCGAGTGCGCTCGACGATGTCGGCGCGCGGCAGCCACGCGCGTTCGGCGGCGATGCACATGCCGCTCAGGCCGAATCCGACCGAAGCGATGCTGCCGATCTCGCGAGCGCGCTCGCTCGCAGGGGTGCCGTCCGTTTTGGATCGATCGCGAACGATTCCCGTGTGCGGCTCCGCCTGTTCCCAGAAGAACATGAACGATCGCCGCGACAAATCCTCCAGAAACGCATCGTCGTCGCGAGCCAGCGTCTGAAGACGTCCGCCCGCTGGAGCACAGATGGCAATCGGACCGATCACGGCAACCAGCAGGGCAATCGCGGCGCACCTCATTGCCGTACCTCGAACGACGCTGTAAGGCCACCTTCGGAGCTGTTCGACACGCGGACCTGGAACTCGCCCGGCTCGACGATCCAGCGCATCTGCTGGTCGAAGAATCCGATCTCGGAAGGTCCAAGGGTGAACTCGACGCGGCGGTGTTCGCCAGGTTTCAACGTGACGCGCTGAAAGCCCCTCAGCTCCCGAACCGGACGCGTCACACTCGCCACGACGTCCTGAACATAGAGCTGCACGACTTCATCGCCCGCTCGTGCGCCGGAATTTGCCACGTCGACCGAAACGGTCACCGTGCCGCTGGCGGACACTCGCGAAGGCTTCAGATGCAGATCGGTCAGTTGAAAGGTCGTGTAACTGAGTCCGAAGCCGAACGGGAACAGCGGTGTCCACGGTGCATCGAGGTACTTCGACGAGTACTTGTTCTTCGGGTCCGGTGGCCGTCCCGTGTTCTTGTGAGCGTAATAGATCGGCACCTGACCCACCTTGCGAGGAAACGTCACGGGCAGCTTGCCGCCGGGATTGACGCGGCCGAAGAGCACGTCGGCGACTGCATTGCCGCCTTCGGTTCCCGGAAACCAGGCCTCGACGATCGCGGGAGCGTGCTCGGCGAGCCATTCGACGCTCAGCGGCCGGCCGTTCAGCAGCACGACCGCGACGGGTTTGCCGGTGCCAATCACCTCTTGCGCGAGCTCGAGTTGGGCTCCTGGAAGATCGAGCGACGTGCGCGATGACGCCTCGCCGCTCATCGCGCCCGATTCGCCAACGACGAGCACGACGGCGTCAGAGGCGCTCGCCGCGCTCACGGCTCGCGCGATCCCGCTGCGGTCGGCTGCAGCCGCGTCGCCGGCCATCCGTTCGACGTCGATTTCAACCCCCGCTTCGTATCGAACATCCGTCGTCGTCGAAACAGCCGCCTTGATCCCGTCGAGAACGCTGACTGCTTCTTCCTTCCTGCCATCACCGGTCCAGTTGCCCATCATCTCGCCGCGATTGTCCGCAAGCGGACCGATGACCGCCAGTCGCCGAATGCCGGCGTCGAGCGGAAGGACGCCGTTGTTGCGAAGAAGAACCATCGACCGCGCGGCGATCTCGCGCGCCGCAGCGCGGAACTCGGAGGTGAGCGTCGTGCTTCCCTCGCGTGCGAGATCGGCGTAAGGA
>JBKPCD010000284.1:0-35267 GCA_046727175.1 Acidobacteriota bacterium
GCGCGTCCACAAACTCCTTGGAAAACGCACAGAGCGCGTTTCCCACAGCTCCCACACGCGTCGTTCTCAACATGTTTGAGGTAAGAAAACTGTTACCTATGTCCCCGGACAGATCTGTTACCTAGGTCGCCGGCCGGACAATCCCAAGTCCTCGAATCGTTGAATCGTTGCATCCTCGTATCTTCGAATCCGAACCGCGAATCCCGAATCCGAATCCCACCAGGCAAGCGAGCTAGCGAGCCACCGAACTACCGAGCTAAGGGCGCCAGTTTTCCGAGCAGCTACCGACGCTCGATTCACATCCCAGATCGCGGCACCGCGACGCCCTCGAGGAGCCGATCGATGAGCGTGTCGCTGGTGACGCCCTCCGACTGCGCGTGGAAGTTGGTCAGCAGCCGGTGACGGAGCACGGGATGCGCCAGCGCGCGGATGTCGTCGAAGCTCACGTGATAGCGGCCGCTCGTCAGCGCGCGCGCCTTTGCGCCGAGCACGAGATACTGCGCGGCGCGGACGCTCGCACCGAACGAGAGCCACTTCCTGATCTGGTCCGGCGCGGTTGGTGACTTCGGCCGGCTCGCCCGGACGAGGTTCAGCGCATATCGCATCACGGGTTCGGCAACCGGGACTCGCCGGACCAGCCGCTGAAACGCCACGAGATCGGGCCCGCTCACCGGACGTTCGAACTTCGGATCCAGAATCGCCGTCGTCGTCCGCACGACCTCGAACTCCTCGTCTTCGGGCGGATGATCGATGACGATGTGGAACATGAAGCGATCGAGCTGAGCCTCGGGCAGCGGGTAGGTGCCCTCGAGCTCGATGGGGTTCTGCGTCGCGAAGACGTAGAACGGCTCCTCGAGCTGATAGGTGCGTCCCTGGATCGTGACGCGATGCTCCTGCATCGCCTCGAGCAGTGCCGACTGTGTCTTGGGCGGCGTCCGGTTGATCTCGTCTGCGAGCACGATGTTCGCGAAGATCGGCCCCGGCGCGAACACCATCTGGCGCTTTCCGGTGCCCGTGTCCTCCTGGATGATGTCGGTGCCGGTAATATCGGAAGGCATCAGGTCGGGCGTGAACTGGATGCGCGAGAACTTCAGGTCCAGCACGCGCGCGAGCGTGTGGATGAGCAGTGTCTTCGCGAGGCCCGGCACGCCGACGATCAAGCTGTTGCCGCCGACGAACAGCGTCAGCAGGACCTCGTTGACCGTATCCGCCTGACCGATGATCAGCTTCCGCAGCTCGCTGACGATCTGGTCGCGCCCGACCTTCATCTTGTCGGCCAGAGCCACATCATCCGGCGACTCGAGATCAACGACACCCTGCTGCACCGTGCGATTCAATGGGACCTCCCTCTGCCTCTGTAACTTTGCTGCTGTATGCCCCGGGCTTCAGCCCGGGGCATGGTTGTTCGGCGTCTATCCCTCATTTCGACGTTCGTCGCATATCCGCCCGGGGAGTGGCGGGGGCTGAAGCCCCGCCCTACAGGCGGCTGCGTCAGTCCCGTTAGTGAGTCATTCCATACATCACGTAATTGATACCGAATTTGTACGCTTCGTTGTCTAGATCGACCGGGAAGAATCCCGTCCCGGAGAACTCCCAGTACTCGCTGATGTCGTTGTTCACATTCGCGATCACCATCAGCCGCTTGTTGGGATCGTTCGCCTCGAAGATTCCCCAGTACGTTGGGATCAGGCTCTGATCGTAGATCGACGGTATCTTCAGCGCTTCGGGGTGATCGATCTCGAAGAACGAATGGAACACCGCGCTCGTGCCATTGAGCTCGATCCAGCGCGCGTCGGGCAGGACCCGCCGCATCTGGTCCTGAAGGTTGTCCCAGTCCGGCCCGCGGAAATCATCGAAAATCGCAAAGCCTCCCTTGAGGAGGTACTGCCGGAAGTTCGCGGCTTCGGTGTCCGAAACACCCCAGAATCCTGGTTCCGCCATGTACGCGATCGGATAATTGAACAACTCGGGATCGTCGAGCGAGAGCACATTCGATCCGTCGGTCCGAGTGCGCAGGAGCGAAATCTCTTCGAGAATCTTCGTGAAATGCACTTCCCCCTCGGGATAGTCGTGCGACCAGGGCGCACCGCGCCTGCCGTAGCCTCCGAATCCCGTCGCGTACCGCAGTCGAACGAACACGAAACGGCCGTCGTATTCCGTGTTTCCCTGCACGTCGTACTGCGGACCGGATCGCCGGCTGCGGCCGTAACTCTGCGCGAGGACGCCAACGGTGGCGAGCGCGAGGACCACGCCGATCGCGAGAACGACGCGCGCCCGTCTCACGGAGTCTCGCTCTCCCTCGACGTTTTTCCCGCTTCCAGTTCCTTGATCTGGCGGGTCTTGAGCGCGAGCTCCGTGGCGAGCTTCTCGAGCTCGCCCGTATAACGCGCCGGTTCCATGCTCTCCTTCAGCAGCTTCAGTGCTTCGATCCGCCGCTCGATGTCGCGGCGCTCGAGATACAGGGCGCGAAGCTTCGGATCCGTTGGCAGCGCATCGCCGGCCTCAGCGGTGCCGAGCGAGACGACCGCGGCAACGCGACCCTGCTTGCCGTCGGCTGACGGCGTCTGCGTCCCCTCGCGCTCGCCGTCGTCGCTGAGGATCGGATGCTCAGTCAGCATGATGCCTTCGTGCTCGTACGCGAGCCCGACCTCGCGCTTGGCGTAGTTGAACGCCTCGAGCACGGAGATCCGGTGGTTCTTGTCGGCATCGGCTTCGTTCCCCGCCAGCGCGTCGACGAAGTACCCACCGAACAGCGTGGCGAACCGCTCGCTGCCGTTTCGTGTTGCGGCGACAATCGTCCGGCCTGGTGCCGCGAGCGCCTCGACGAACGGACCGCTCGCGCTTGACGCGTTGACGAAGACGATGTGCTTCGAGCGGAGACGCTTGAGCAGCGGCTCGAAATCGGCCGGCGTCATGTCGGGACCAGGCAGATTGAACTTCGCGACCTTCCCGTCGAAGCTCCCGTGGCCGATCAGCATGACGAACACGACGTCCTCTTCCGACGCCTTCGCAAGCGCATCGAACGCCTTCGTGATGGCGTCCTTCGTCGACTTGCCCGTGACGCCCTTTTCGCTCCCGGTTTCGGAGAGAAACGTCATGTGGTCGCTCCCGACCCCCAGCCGTCCCGACGCCTCCACGAGCGTCGATGCCCAGCGCTGGAACAACTCCGCGTGCTCCGGATCGCCCGACAACCCGACGATCACCGTCAGGTACGTCGACTGCGCGATTGCAGGAGACGCGGCAAACAACAGCACGGCCGCGATAATGAATGCTGCAATGAGCTTCATCGTAACGTTCCGCCTGCATTTATCAGTGCTCGCGGGGCCCCACCCCCGCTCGCGGCGGCGGGACCGCGTTCGCGGCCCGCCGCCGCAGGCGCTTTTCCTTTTTGCCTTTTCCCTTTTGCCTTTTTTTTGTCTAGGACATTCCCACTGCGCGTCGATACGTCCACTCGCCGGCCATCAGTGCGAGAATCAGCATCATCACGATCGGCATGTGCCAGAGATCGCGTTCTTCGGTGGTCGTCACCCCGCGGCCCGAGTACTTCAGATCTTCGGGAAGCGCCGACGCGGTGTCGGTCGTATAGAACCGTCCGCCGGTCTCTTCCGAAATCCGCCGCAGCCGGGCGGCGTGCATCGTCGCATCGAAGTACTCGGCATCGCCTGGCGCGGCGCGGACGTGCGCAACGCCCTTTCCGATCGCCGTCGACTCGCGCGAGGCCTCGACCTGGGTCGTGTACAGCCCCTCTGTGGCGGCCACGAACGTGCCCCGGTACTCGCCGTTGCGTTCGCCGGTCCACTGCAGCGGCACGTCGACGGTCGTGCCGTTGGGATCCTTGATGTGCGCGATTACTCGCGCATCGTTCAGCTCGACGAACGCCTTGTCGACCACCTCCGCCACGACGGTCACCGGTTCCCCGGCCTCGACACGCTCCGTTGTCGTATGCACTTCGACCGCGTTTGGCACGCCGTCCACAACCCAGCGAAGCAACTGCCGCCAGAAGTTCTCGTGGGTCATGTCTTCGAGCGCCATGCTCGCGTGCATCTGCCAGACCCACGAATCCTGCGCCGTGAGCGCCAGCGCCTTGCCGCGTCCGTAGCGCTGGAACGCCAGCACCGGGTGCGACCGGCGACGCTCGTCGGTACCGTTGAGCAGCACGGTGGCGCCAGGCTTGATCGCCTGCACGGCATTGACACTCGTCAGCACCGGCAGCTCGTTCCATCGTTTGCTCGATGCTTCTTCCGTCGGCGCAATCTGCGTGATCGCGTGCGCTTCGCCGGCTCGCGTTGGTCGAACCTTCATGCGCGCGACCGGCAAGGGATCCTGCTGACGCGCGATGCGCTCGACCACGACCGGCAGCGCGTCGGCGACCGGCGTGCCGGCGTATCCACCTTCGGCGAACGAGCGAGGGCCACCGAGCGCAAGCAGCCCACCGCCGCGGCGCTCGACGAACTCCGAGATCATCCGCAGCTGATCGCCGGTGAACGCGCCGGCTTCGACCGTCCCGAGGATGATTCCGCTGTACGCGAACAGCTCTTCGCGCGTCTTGGGGAAACCCGCTGCGAGCTCCTCGGGATTGTCCAGCTCCGTGCGCCAGTATTTGTTGTCCGCCGTGCGCAACAACGACGCGGCCTGCAGGTTGTGGTCCTCCTTGATTGCCCGATGAATGAACTTGAACTCGAAGCGAGGCTCACCTTCGAAGTACAGGAGCTTCTCGCGCCGATCGAGCACGTCGATGAGCGTGTCGCGCTGATTGTTCTGTGTCACCAGCTCGCCAGGACGCGGCGCAATACGGAATCGGAAGACGCGCGCGCCCGGATCCGAAGCGGTGAAACGCACGCGTACCGCCGCCGGCTCGCCGTCGATGGGCAGCTTCACTTGCTGCGATCCGACAATCCGTCCCTCGTCTTCGACGTCGAGCGTGACGGTCTCTCCTGCAAATCCGGTCTGCGTGACGACGACGTCGACCATGAGCGACGTGCCTTTGAGCGCGGTGCGCGGCGCGGAGACGCGATCGACCTGCACGTCGCGATCGAGGCGTTCCCGACCGACACCGACGGTGAACACGGGTACGGTCGCCGCTTTGAGCGCGAGAATCGCATCGGTGATCGACGCGTCGGTCGTGTCGGCGCCGTCGCTCACGACGACGAGGCCAGCGAGAGGCAGACCCGCAAGCTCCTGCCGCGCGCCGTCGAGCGCCGAGCCAATCCGCGTCTGTGGGCCGGCAAACGTCAGATCGGTTGGCGAGGCCACGCGCGTCGCGGCCGAAGAGAAGCGGAACGTCTTGACCACGAATCGGTCCGACAGCGCCTTGTAGAGCGCTGCGTTGGGATCGGCAAACTGCTGACGCGCGTAGAGACCGCGCGCGTTGCCGTTCCAGTCCGCGATCTGCATGCTGCGCGAGTCGTCGATCAGAACGCCAAGGAAGTTCTGCTGCGGAACTGCCGCCTTGACGACGAGCACGGGACGGAACAGACACACGAGCATCAGGATGAGCGTCGCGGTGCGGATCGCGACGAGCACGGCTCGGTGACGGCCACCGCTCTTCGCAGGCGCCGAGCGGTACGTCAGGAGCGCGACGCCAATCGCGACTGCGACCACGAGTGCGGCGATGTATGCGCCGCTCGACGGCAGAAATCGCACTTCGGCCTGCTGAAAGACGACCGGCCGGTAATTGAAGAGAAACCGAAAGAAAGAGTCGATCAACGTCGGTCCCCTGTGGATGTTGAGCGGTGCGATCCTTCGACTCGCGCCATTGGCGGATCGTTCAGGACAGGCCCCCGTGAGGCGATTGTATCTAACGGCAACTCGTTATTTACAGCTAAAGACGACAGGCGAGGCCGTTCAGCTTCAATCAGGAGACAGGAGACAGGAGACAGGAGTCAGAATCGAGAAGCTAGAGCGAGCCGGAGGCTTCGCCTCCGGCGTGATTCTGCCGAATTCCGTCCCCGATCCGGTCCCTGTCGCCGACGCTCTCACTTCTCACTTCTAACTTCTAACTTCTGGTTTCTGTCTCCGTCCGAGATCACCTCGGCAGTGGAACCACCATGAACGTCTGCGGCTGCCCGATTGGTGTCACAGTTTCGCCACTGATTTTTGCGATTGTTGCTCTGTATCGGCCGGCAGGCATGGGCGGGCCCTGCTGTTGTCCGCCACGGCCGAAGAACTGCGGCGGCTGCTCCTGATCGTCTCCTCCCGGCTCGCCGCCACGCCCGCCGCCAACGGTCCCGCCGCGACCACCACGTCCACCGGCCGCGTCGGTGGTCTCGCGCGCGGGTGGCTCGCCGCGCAAGTCCCACGCGATGCGATGCACGCCAGTTGCCTTCGAGAGATTCAGCCGCCTGACCTGCTTGCCGGCGTCGTCGCTAATGTTGAGCACCAGGCTCGAGTCGCCGCCGGCGGCAGGCCCCACGGTGTAGGTGAACACTGCGCCGTACGGCGGGTTCGGCGTCGATACGTTGCCCCACGCCGCTACATGCTGATTGAGTTGGTCGAACATGTACGCGTCGCGCAACGGTAGCAGCGTCGCTTCTTCGGTGAGCGCCTGCGGCGTGAGCTCGCGCAGCGGCGTGTAGTCGTCGAGGACGAACACGCCTCGGCCGAACGTGCCGACGACGAGATCGTTCTCGCGGCTTTGGATCGTGAGATCTCGCGCCTGCGACGTCGGGATGCCGCCGCTCAGCTGCGTCCAGTGCCCGCCGCCGTCGACACTGAACCAGACGCCGAATTCCATCCCGATGAAGACCAGGTTGCCGTTGACGTGATCCTGGACGATGCTCCACGCGCCGGAGCGCTCAGGGAGATTGCCCGCGATCGACGTCCAGCTCTTCCCGCGATCCGTACTCCTCATCACGTAGGGCCGAAAGTCGCCGCGCTGATAATTGTTCAGCGTCACGAATATGGTGTTCGCATCGCGCGGCGACGGACAGACGTCGGTGACATAGGTGTGCTCGGGCACGTTCGGGAACTGCTCGATCTTTCTCCAGTTCTTTCCGCCGTCTTCAGTGACCTGCACGAGACCGTCATCGGTGCCGACGTAAATCAGCCCTTCGAGCAGCGGCGATTCGTTGAGCGCCGTGATCGTGCTGAGCCTCGTCGTCGCCTGGTTGAACGCCACCGAATCCCGCGGCCACACTTTCCCCATGATTGGAACAGTGGCCGGATCGAGGTTGCGTGTGAGATCCGGACTGATTGCCGTCCACGAGTCACCGCGGTCGTCGCTCCGATACACACGCTCGCCCGCGAAGTAGAGCCGACGGGCGGAATGCTGACTGACGATCACCGGCGAGTCCCAGTGCCATCGACCGAGCACCTGACCTCGACCGCCGCCGCGACCGGCCTGTCCTCCCCGGCCAGCCTGCCCGCCGCGTCCGGCTTCGTTCTCAGCCGGGGGCGCGGGACCCTCGACACCCGCCGTGTTCTGCGCGGTCGGCCTAATCTGCCTCGATTGCCCGGTGCGTAAATCCAGCCGCAACAGGTTTCCTTCCTGCGACTGCGCGTAGACGATGTTGGGATCCTCGGGATCGACGCGGCCTTGAAATCCGTCGCCACCGCCGACGTTGTACCAGTCACTGGTGCGGATCCCTGCGCGGCCGTTCAAGGTTCGCGATGGACCGCATATCGAGCCGTTGTCCTGCGCGCCGCCGCACACGTGATAGAACGGTCGCGCGTTGTCGGTCGAGATGCGATAGAACTGCGAGAGCGGCAGGTTCGTGAAGTGGCGCCACGTCTTCATCCCGTCGTACGTTTCATAGAGCCCGCCGTCGTTCCCGATGATCAGGTGGTTCTTGTCGGTCGGATCGAACACGATTTCGTGGTGATCGACGTGCACGCCTTGCATGGGAACGATGGACCAGGTCTTCCCGCCGTCAGTGCTGCGGGAGACGTTCGTCCACGGTGACCAGATTGTTTCCGGATCGTGCGCATCGACGAAGATCTCGTTGTAGTAGCCAGGATCGCCGCCACGATAGCAGTCGTCGTTTGGCGTGCCGCCGCGGCCACCTTGCGGGGTCTCACCCTCTTGCGGCGGCGTCGGTGGCGTTGCGCCGAGCGGACCACAAGGTGCAGGCGGAGGCGGCGGCGTGCCGCCCTGCGCACCGCCGCGGCCGAACTCTCCGCTGCCCCGTCCACCACCGACGCTCCGACCGATCCTCGTCCACGACGCGCCCGCGTCGTCCGAACGGAAGAACCCGCCCTGACCACGCTGCGCCGTGACGAGCGCGTAGACTGTGTTCGTGTTGTGCCAGTTGATGCCGAGACCGATGCGCCCGATGTCCACCGTCGGCAGCCCTTTCGTCAGCTTCGTCCAGCTCTGACCGGCGTTGGTTGATTTGTAGAGCCCACTCTCCGGTCCGCCGCCGATCAGCTGTCCAACGGCCCGACGTCGCTGATACGCGGCCGCATAGAGCACGTCCGGCTTCTTCGGATCCATGATCACGTCCGTGACGCCGGTGTCGGGGCTGATCGTGAGCACGGCCTTCCACGTCTTTCCGCCGTCGACCGTTTTGTAGAGGCCGCGATCTCCGCCTGCCGACCACAACGGACCAATCGCCGCGACGTAAGCCGTATTGGAGTTGCGCGGATCGATGAGGATTTTTCCAATGTGTTCTGAATTCTCGAGGCCCACCCGCGTCCACGTCTTTCCCGCATCGGTCGATTTATAGACACCGTCGCCGAAGCTGACGCTGCGCTGGTTGTTGTTCTCGCCGGTGCCGAGCCAGACGATGTTCGAATCCTTCGGATCGACGACGACGACAGCGAGCGAATAGGAACCGTACGTGTCGAAGATCGGCGTCCAGGTATTGCCGCGGTTCTCTGTCTTCCACAGATTACCCGCTGAAGCGGCGACGTACCACACACTCGGGTTTTTGGGATCGACCTCCACGTCTGAGATACGACCTGTCGTCAGGCTCGGGCCGATGCTCCTGAAGGCGACGTCTTTCAGCAGATCCACGCTCGGCGCGGAAGGTCCCTGCGCGATGCCCGACACGGTCACGAGCACCGTGAACGCGAGCCACGCTCCTATCCGTCTCATGATTCCTCCCTCACACCTCGACCGGTCGATCCCCCAATCTGAAATCCGCAATCCGTAAATCTGCAGTCCGCAATCCGTATATCTGCAATCAGCAATCCGCAATCTGCACTCTTTACCTGCGCGTTGTTTCGATAGGACTCAGACGGTACGAGTACGAGTAAGGCCTGTCCGAAGGAATGCGATACGGCTCCAGGGGATAGGCGTCGGCGCTCCAACTGTTGATGCCGCCGACGCCCATCTGCTTGAGATCCAGATTCAAGTACGTCTCGCGATGCCGCGAGAGCTGGAACGAATACTCCGCACGCTCGATCTCGTCCTTCGACGAGTGCGATGCGCCGACGCTCAGCAACGGCATGCCCGTCGCGAGCAGGCCGATGCCTTGCGCATTGGTCACGGAGACCCAGCGAACGTCCGTTTTGTTGCCGTTTTCCTGTGGCCGCGAGTAGTCGACCCATTGCTCGGCGATCGTCGAGCTGTAGATGCCCACCGGCTCGAATTCCCGATCGACGTACGTTTCTCCGGGCCCGCGCCCGTACCACGCGATCCGCTCCAGACCGGGGCTGACGATGAGCTCGGTGCCGAACCGGGGCATCATCGCGAGACGGGACGTGCCGGGCTCATACGAAGCCGAGACGGTAATGCGTCCGGCGCCGTCGATCGTGTACCCCATCATGTACCTCGCTCGGACGGTCGGCAGCTCACCCTGTACTGTGATCTGCGCAGTCGACTCGCTGACGCGCTCGACCTGGACATCCGTGACGCGCCATGATGCGCCCGCTGTCTTCCAGACCGTGATGTCAGCCGACGGGTCGGTCCGTGCGAGGGCGATCAGTGATTTCCACGCGCCCCAGTCGTTGTCGGTGACGGCGCGCCAGAAATCCGGCCGTGGACCGCGTTCCAGAAGGCTGACGCCTTTGAACGCGTAGCTCGTGATGACGCCCTGTACGCGATCGAAGACCAGCGCGAAGTTCTCGCCCCGGATGCTGACCTGATCGCCGGCCGTACTGAGGCTCAGCGGCGGGGCTCCTTCCGTCGGCGGCGGAGAAGGCCGAACGGGCAGCTTCCATTGTTCCCATCCGAGCTCGTCGCCACGCCTGCCCCAGGACGTATCGCCCTTGAGCGTGAAGCGTACGTTCAGCCAGTACTCGGCGCCGGGCTGATTTCCGATCTGCGGCAGCGGGAGCGTGAACCCCTTCTCCACTCGTGGCCCGAGGTCCAGTGGTCTCAGAGTTCCGGATGCAACCGGCCGCCCGTCTTGTGTGACCGACCACGCGCCTTCCGCGACGTCACTCGCATTGACGAAATCGAACCAGTTCTGGATCGAGATACGACCGTTCGCGAGATCGACGGGAGTTGCGTGGAGATATCGATACACGTACTTGATCGCGTTCAGTCCCGGGTGCGGTTGTCGTGCGGCATTCACCAGCCCGTTCATACAGAAGTTGCCGTCGTTCCGCACGCCGGCCCTGTTCTCCCACCAGCCGCCGTAGGCGAGAAACGTCGGTCGGTCCGGTGTCCGGTACTCGGCCGGCACCGGCTGATGAATCCCCTGATCGACCCAGTCCCACACGAACGCGCCGCGGGCGTTCGTGTCCGAGTAAAAGACGTCCCAGTACTCCTTCAAGCCGCCGCTGCTGTTTCCCATCGCGTGGCTGTACTCGCAGAGCAGCAGGGGGGACGACGGATTTGCCGCCGCACGCGTCGTCACGGCTGCCGGTGTGGCGTACATCAAGGAGGTCACGTCAGCGTTCGTCCCGCCATGATTGCTCGAGCCCTCGTAGTGCACGGGCCGCGACGGATCGCGCTGTTTGATCCAGTTGTAGGCTGCAGCCATGTTCGTGCCGTCGCCGCATTCGTTTCCGAGCGACCACATGATCACGGATGGGTGATTCTTGTCCCGCTCGACCATGCGCTCCACGCGATCGACGTAGGCCGGCCGCCACGCCGGATCGTTGGTCAATCGGTTCTGCGGATTGGTACCGAAGCCGTGGCACTCGATGTTCGCTTCGTCAATGACGTACAGTCCGTAACGATCGGTCAATGCGTACCACTCGGGCGCGTTCGGGTAATGCGACGTACGCACCGCGTTGATGTTGTTCTGCTTCATCAGGGCGATGTCGCGGACCATCAGCGCCCGGTCGACGTAATGGCCTGTGTCTGGGCTGTGCTCGTGGCGGTTCACACCTTTGAACAGTACCGCCTGGCCGTTGATCAGAATGCGGCCGTCGCGGATTTCGATCTTTCTGAACCCCACGTCGACCGGAATGATTTCGACCGTTCGACCTGCGCTGTCCTTGAGCGTGAGAAGGAGCTGATAGAGATCCGGAGTCTCGGCGGTCCACTTGCGCGGACTGCGTACCAGCATCGACAGATCGAGCGGCGCCTCACCGCCCCCCTGCACGCGAACCTGTCCCTGAATCACGCGGCCGACGCGTCCTTCGGCGCCGACCAGCTCCGCCTGAAGCTGCACGGCTTGTGTGGAACCGACGTGATTCGCGACCATTGCTCGGACGCGTAGCGTCGCATCCCGATAGCGCTCGTCGAGATCGGTCTGCACGTCGACGTCGCGGACGTGCAGCGCCGGAGCACTCCACAGATAGACATCGCGGAAGATGCCGCTAAGCCGCCACATGTCCTGGTCTTCCAGGAAGGAGCCGTCGCTCCATCGGTACACTTCGACGGCGAGGACGTTCCTCGGCTGCAGATACGACGTCACGTCGAACTCGGCAGGCGTCCGGCTGTCTTCGCTGTAGCCGATCCGTTGACCGTTCAGCCAGACATAGAACGCGGAATCCACGCCGCCGAAATGCAGGTAAACGCGTCGCCCACCCCATCCCTCGGGCAGATTGAACGTCGTCCGGTACGACCCGACGGGATTGTCGTTGTGAGGCGGCCGCGGATTCTGCCGATCGAACGCGAACGCATAGCCGAAGTTCACGTAAATCGGCATGCCAAACCCCTGCAGTTCCCAGTTGCCCGGCACTTGAATCGTCGACCACGACGAGTCGTCGAAGAACGGCTGGAAGAATTCACGCGGTCGGGACTCGGGATCCTTCGAGTAGCGGAACTTCCACCGGCCGTTGAGCACGTGGACCGACGTCGCCGTCCCCGTCGCGACCTCTGCGGAATCCGAATACACGGTCATCGTCGCGTGGGGCCGCTCGGTGTTGACGTGCAGCACGGAGGGATCGTCCCATTCGGGACGTGCGGACGACGCTGTCTGCAGGGATGGAGGCGTAAAAGCGATCGCGCTCGGTGCGTCGAGTATGGCGCGAAGTCGGGATGCTACATCTCGATCGATAGCGACGAGAAACAACGATACGCCTGCGGTCACGCCGAGAGGCAGGAGCCTGAACCAACGAACCCGACCCGGACGCCGCATCAGGGACAATTATAGTTAGAGAGAAACGCATGGTCGTCATCTTTGCCGTCATCGTTGCGGGCGTCGCTCTCGCGCACATGGCGCCGTTCCCGTTTCTGCTCGAGGCCTTTCGCTCCGGAAAATCGCTCTGGCATGTCGAGCCGCGCGCCGGATCGCCGCCGACGATCTATCTCACGTTCGATGATGGGCCGAGCGCCGACTGGACGCCGGTGCTGCTCGATCGACTGCGCGATGAAAGCGTCCCCGCGACCTTCTTTCTCATCGACGCGCACATCACACCTGATACGGAGCCGATCGTCCGCCGAATCGCGGGTGAGGGACACGCGATCGGTCTGCACACGGGGACACGCCGGCCGATGCTGATGCATCCGCGCGATCTCGCCAATGAGCTGAAGCGCGTCGCGAAGCGGATCGAATCCATCACCGGCAGCGCGCCCTGTCAGCTGTTCCGGCCTCACGCAGGGTGGCGAAGCTCGACGATGTATGACGGTCTGCGGATCGCGGGGTATCGACTCGCTGGTTGGAGCTTCGGGATGTGGGACTGGAACTGGTGGCGGGAGCCGCATCCCGAGTCGGCCGCGCGACGGCTCGCGAGCAAGGCATCAGCCGGCGACATCATCGTGATTCACGACGGTGATCACAAGGATCCGCATGCCGATCGTCACAACTCGATCGAGATCGTGAGGTTGCTGGTTCCGGCGCTGCGCTCCCGAGGGTTCTCATTCGGCAGGTTGTGCGAGTAGGCGTCGTCCCGTAGAGCGCGGTCGTAGACCGCGCTGCCGGCGCTGCTTGAAAGCGCCGCCCCATACTATCGGGTAGTGACCTCAAGATGTTCCGGCCATAATGCGATCTTGGAGCTGCCTGATGGTGACATCGAAGCGGAAAGTGAAGTGGGGCGTGCTCGGCGTGGCGCGGATCGCGACCCAAAAAGTGATCCCTGCCATGCAGAAGGGCGAGTGGTCGGAGCTGTACGCGATCGCGTCGCGCGACCTGGCCAAGGCGCAAACCGCCGCGGACAAACTCGGCATTCGTCGCGCCTACGGGTCGTACGAGGCGCTGCTCGCGGATCCCGAGGTCGAAGCCATCTACAATCCGCTGCCCAACCATCTTCACGTTCCGTGGACGATTCGAGCGGCCGAGGCGGGCAAGCACGTCCTCTGCGAGAAGCCAATCGCGAGAAATGCGGACGAAGCGGCACCGCTCATTCCGGTCAGGGATCGCACGGGCATGCACATCCAGGAGGCGTTCATGACGCGCACGCATCCGCAGTGGCTGCGGGCGCAGGAGATCGCACGATCGGGTCGCCTCGGCGAGATTCGATCCGTCTCCGGCTTCTTCAGCTACTTCAACCGTGATCCCGCGAACGTGCGCAACATTCCCGACTTCGGCGGCGGCGCGCTGCTCGATATCGGCTGCTATCTGATAAACACCGCGCGCTTCGTGTTCGGCCGCGAGCCGCAGCGTGTGGCCGGCGTCATCGAGCGCGACCGCGAGTTCGGCACCGATGTGCTGACGTCGCTGATGCTCGACTTCGCTCCCGGCCAGGCAATCGGCACCTGCGGGACGCAAATCGTCGGCTATCAGCGCGTCGAGATCTTTGGCAACCGCGGACGTCTTGCCATCGATATTCCCTTCAACGCGCCGCCCGATCGCCCCTGCCGGTTCGTCGTGGACGACGGCTCGGATCTGTTCGGCGCGGGGCGCGAAGAGTTCGCCGTCGACACCTGCAACCAGTACACGATTCAGGGGGACCGGTTCTCTCAAGCCGTCCGCGGTGTCGCCTCGCCTGCGTATCCGCTCGAAGACACGATGGCCAACATGCGTGTCATCGATGCGGTGTTCAGAGCGGCTGAATCGGGCAAGTGGGAACCGGTAGCTCGGTAGCTCGGTAGCTCGGGAGCTCGCTAGCTCGGGAGCTCGGTGGCTCGGTAACTCGTTGGGTCATTCGGGGTTCGGGATTCGTGGTTCGCTGGCGGGAGCTGCGAGCGCGGACCTGGGTTCCCGAATGCTGTTGCCCACGCGCTGGACGATCGAAGGCCGAACGATCGACAATGCGTCGCCTGCGTCCGGACGGCTATCGCCGATGCGTCCACTCTTCATCGCCGGCTCGCTTACGCTTGGCCTCGCGTGCGGTTCACCGACCGCCCCCGAGTCGCCCCCTGGATCGATTCGCGTCGTCGGAACCGTCCAGTTCTATGGGTTCGAAGGCGGGTTTTGGGCGGTTCGAGGCGACGACAACGTCACCTACGACCCGATCGGTGGCCTTCCTGCACAGCTCCAGCGGGAGAATCTGCGCGTCGTGATGATTGCGAAGGTGCGCAACGATCTCGCCGGGATCCATATGGCTGGCCCACTGGTGGAAATCATCCGCATCGACCCGATCTAAACGCACCGGGGTTCGGGGCTCGGGCGTGCGGGTTCGGGCCTTCAGGCCGCAGTGGAGGAACACGGCGACAGTTCATCGCGCTGCCAGTTGAGCTGAGCGAGGGGCAACGGGCGCAGTCTCTCGTCGGTGCGAATTGAAGAATGCCCCCCGGAGTCAGACCGGGGTCAAACAGGGGTCAGACTGGAGTCAAACCAGGGTCAGACCACCGCGGGCACCCGTTTCCAGGGTACGGGGCCAAACTGTGTGCCCATCTCTGCCTGATCTGGTGTCTGACCCCCGTCGAACCCTCGTCTGACCCGTGTCTGACCCGTGTCTGACCCGTGTTTGAACCCGGTCTGACCCCCTACTTCTGGACCGGCAGTCCTGCTCAGGGTTTCAGCACGTTTGTTGACGGAGGCGGAGTGGGCGACTGGTATTGGTACCCGCTACGCGACACTCCTGCGACGGTAAACGTTACCGATGAGACACCGTTCGAAAGTTTCGGTGTCGACACACTGCACGTCCCGTTCGTGCCCGTCGTGCACGATGCACTCCCCGTGTAGCCACCACTCCAGTTGCCGGAGACGACGGCATTGGCGACCGGCAAATCAGTCGCGTCCTTCACGACGATCGTCACCGTCGCTTTCCAGCCGGATTTGCCAGTCGTCGACGATGAACCCGAGATTGACGTGAGATACATCGGCACGGCAGGCGCCGGTGACATTGTCGTCGCTTCTGCAATCTCCGACGGCTGCGACACGCTCGTGCCCTTCGCCGCGAGGACGCGATATCTGTACATCGTGCTGGCAGACAGACCGGTGTCCGAGTAGGTCGTCGCATTCTGGACCGCCGTCGCAATCTGCGCGAACGCGGTGCAGTTGGCGTCTTGGCACCGCTCGATCAGGAAACCGGTCTCGTCGGTTGAATTGTCCGCCCAGCTCAGATCGATCTGCGAAGTCGAGACGGTCGTTGCGGTCAGACCCGACGGAGCCTTTGGGGGAGTTCCGGCAGCGCCGCAATTCGAGAGCCTGAACGATCCGATGTTCGTGCTCCACCCGGCGCTCGTCGTGCCAGAGTAGTACTCGGCCGTGTACCAGAACGTGCAGCCGTCGGCCGGGTCGACGGCGAGCATGCTGTAATCACCCCATCGGCCGCTCGAGTGCGTCTGCGATCCACCGCCGGCTCGGAGATCGCTTTCCGCCACGGTAAGCGTGTTCGTGGGATCGGTCGCCAGCCTGCCGGTGAAGCGAATCGATGGAAAGGTGAGGCTGTTCGAGGCGCTGTAGCCAATCGCAAGATTGCCGTCCTTGTCCATCGCCGCGCTGCCCATCCATCGGTGCAGCGTATCGGCTGGGGCGTACGTGCCCTGCTGGTAGATCGACGGCGTCCCGCCAGGATTGCGCACTTCGTACCAGCGGACCGCGCCTCGATCCGCGCCGACGTCGACCGTGTGATTCGTGACGAGCGATTCGTGGGTCCCGAAGTTCCGGTACTGCAAGCGATACATCAGCCGATCGGCAATCGCATCGATCTTGGCGGACGTCCCTGCCTGCGGGATGCAGTTGCGCGATCCGTTGCACATGTTGGAATCGAACGCCGCGGTTGGAAGCACGGCTTTCGACGTGAACGTCGACAGGCTCGTGTTCGACCAGTCGACGTGAAACGCCCAGAGCTCCAACTGATCCGGCGAATCATCGAACTGCATGAAGTACGCAGGTGAACCCGCGGGTGGCGCCGTCGAACCATCGAGGTCCGCCGGGAGCATCCCGCCCAGCATCGCGTTCGACGCCATGTCGAAGTAGACCATCCGCGCACTCCCGCCCTTCAACATCTGCGCTCGCTCGAACGCCGCAACGCCCTGCCCGGCCCACGTGCAGCGCACGAAGTTGCACGTGAACTGGTTGATCGACATGTAGTAGCCGTCCGACCATACGCCGAATTTCGGGTAGTCGTTCAGCTTGTTGAAGCTGTACGAGTAGCGATACCACTGCCCCGTGGGATCGCCGGTCATCGACACCGCGATGCACTGGTAGTACGGGCCGCTCGGGTAATTCGGCAGCGCGAACTGCGACATGAACCACCGGTCCACCCCCTCGTCGTAGAGCACTATGGGATCGCCGTCGTTCCGGGCTTCACAAGGACCACCGAAACCGGTCCAGAGCGTTTTCCCGCTCGCCGGACCGTACAATGTCGCCCCGGTCTTGCTGTAGATCGCGAACGTCAGATTCACCCACTGCACGTAGTGGTTCGGACCGACGTCGCCGTTCGTATCCGGCGGCAGCACACCCGACTGGTTGCCGATTCCCCCGAAGCTGGTGTTTGGCGTGATGGCGTCCATTGTGGCCGGAGAGGTCTGAACCATCGCGTCTGCCACCGGGGGACGCGCCTTTGGTCCCCCTCGTATAGGGTGTGGCGGATGCGGCGTTTCCTCTTCTTCACGTTCCGGCGGAAGCGGCGGCAGATCTCGAAGCGCCGGCGTCACGTCGTGCTTCACCGGAAGGACGATCGTCGGACGATGTTGGGCGCCAGGGGTATCTGGCAGTGTCTGCGCTGTGACCCCGGGCGCGCCGATGATCGCGGCAGCAGCGACAGCGATCCAGCCGAAACGTCGGTGACTGATCATGAATCTCGGTCCTCGTCCAAAAGAAAGGCTCTCTGACGGCAGACTAATGTCTGGCCAGAACACAGAAGCCCCGGAACAGACGGCGGCACTTCCATCAATCCGACCCGCGATTCGGGTCGATCTACGCGATTTCAGATGCGAACTGTTGGATGGCCGGATGATGGTGCCCGGAAGAGGTGGCTAGCACATCCGGTACCAGGAGAAAGGAGAAAGGAGAAGGGAAAAGGGAAAGGGGAGAAGGGAAAAGGGAGAAGGAAAAGGAGAAGGGGGACGGGAGAAGAAGAAAGGGTATTCCGGACCCCGGGGTCAGGATCAGACGCTCAGCGTCACGGGCAACTGCGGTGCGACCTTGCCGAACGCGCGTGCGGCGCTGCCGATTGCGGGCGCCACGCAAACGATCGGCGTCTCACCCGCACCGGCGGATGGCAGATCCTTGCGATCGATCAAAACGACCTGAATCTGCGGAATGTCCTTGAACCTCGGCACGCGATACTGCTCCATCGTCCCGTTCGTGACCGCGCCGTTCGCGAACTCGACGGCCTCGAACAGCGCGCCGCCCAGCCCCTGAATGACAGATCCTTCGACCTGGTTCTCGAGCCCATTCGGATTCACGATCGCGCCGCATTCGAACGTGACGACGATCCGCTCGACCTTGAACCCGCCCGGCGCCCTGGAGACTTCCGCCGCCGTCGCGACGTAGCTGCCCTTCTCGGTACCGCAGGCGATGCCAAGCGATCGATCAGGGGCCGATGCGTTCGGCCAGCCTGACTTCTGCGCGACCACCGCCAATACCGCGCGAAGCCGCTCGTTCTTCAAGTGTTTCAACCTGAACTCGACCGCGTCGACCTTCAGGGCTCGCGCGATCTCGTCCATGTGCATCTCGCGCGCGTAGTGATTCGCAGTCGCAGCCAGTCCCCGATACGAGCCTTGACGGAGCGGGGAGTCGGAAGGGTGGAACGCAATGCGCTGATTGGGAATGTCGTACGGCGTTTGAATCGCGGAGCCGCCGGAATTCCAGTTGTCGAATTCCCACGCAACGAGGCGGCCGTCATTGTCGATTGCGGCCCTGATCTCGATAACGCCTGCCGGCCGGAAGTAGCCGAACGAAAACTCCTCCGCTCGGGTCCACACGACCTTCACCGGCTTGCCCGCGGCGTTCGCGAGACGCGCGGCTTCAATCGCGTGTTCACCTGTGTGCTTGCCGCCGTATGCGGATCCCATGTCGGGGACGATGACCCGAACGCGATCCTCGGGCAGCCTGAACGCTTCCGCAAGCTCGCTGCGAACCCCGAAGGGACGCTGCGTGCCGCACCATACGGTCAGCTTCCCGTCGGTCCACTCCGCGACCGCCGCGCGCGGCTCGAGCGGCACGTGGGCGATGTAGGGAATGTGGTAGGTCGCGTCGAACGTTTTCGCCGCACTGGCGCGCGCCTGACCGACATCGCCGGTGATCGTCGGGCCGCCGCCGCGTCCTTCGCCGCGGGTCTGTTCCGTCTTCTTCAGGTGATCGTAGATCGTCCGTGAGGACGGCGGATTCACCGGCAGCTTCCACTCTGCCCGAACCGCCGCCGCAGCGCGCTTCGCAGCGCGCTCGTTCGGAGCGACGATGCCAAGGAGATCACCATCGCGAACGACGACAACGCCGGGGAGCTGCCGTGCGCCGCTGTCGTCGACCGAGACGAGCGTGCCCGCATATCCTTCCGGTCGAATGACACGCCCGATCTGCAGACCGGGGCGGAGGATGTCTGGCGTGTACTGATGCCGGCCGGTCACGACATCGCGGCCGTCCACTTTCTTTGGCGCGCTGCCGCGAATGGTCCACTGCGCCGCGGGTGTGAGCGCCGCCTCCGCAGCGACGACTCCCGTCAGTTTCTGACCCTTCGTCAGCTCGCCGTAGGACAACGCGCGCCCCTGGCCGTTTGCAATCCTCCCATCTGTCGCGGTTAGTGTCGCGCGTTCGACGCGCCACTCCGCCGCGGCCTGATCGATCAGCATCTCGCGCGCGGTTGCCGCTGCGCGAGCGAGCTGCGGGGCCATGCGCGGCGTGGTCTGCGACCCGAACGTCCCCTGGTCGTACGGCGTAAGGTCGGTGTCGGCCATCACCATCGCGATTGAGGTGAGCGGCACGCGCAGTTCGTCAGCGATCGTCTGCGCGAGCGAGGTCCGGATGTTCTGCCCGATTTCGACTTTGCCCGTGTAGACGGTCACGTGGCCCTTTTCGTCGATGTGAAGCCATGCCGAAAGATCACGCGACGGTGTGCGACCCTGTCCGCGGCCGGACTCCTGCGCCAGCGATGGTGCGTGCGCGATGACAGCGAGACCGCCGCCGAGCGCGGCGAAGATTTTGATGAACTCGCGTCGTTCGACGTCGAAGTGATAGGCGGACGGCCCGGAGAGCTCGTAGCGTTCGACCTCGAGATCGTCCCATCCGCGCTCATCCGCGAGAATCCGCGTCTCGTGGCGAGTTCTTGATCCGCGACTGTCCGCGAGAATCCGCGTCTCGTGGAGAGTTCTTGATCCGCGACTGTCCGCGAGAATCCGCGTCTCGTCGGATCCGTATCCGCGTCTCATCGGCGTACTCCTGCGCTGCTGGTGGTCTTCACCCGGTTTGCGGCGGATTTGATGGCCGCCAGGATCCGCGGATACGTGCCGCATCGGCACACGTTGCGATCCATGACCCGGGCGATGTCCTGCTCCGTCGGATTGGCGTTGTTGCGCAACAGCGCGATCGTGGCCATCACCATCCCGGGCGTGCAGTAGCCGCACTGGAACGCCTCGGCCTCGAGGAACGCCTGCTGGACCGGATGCAGCCGGTCGCCGTCGGCAATCGCCTCGATCGTGGTGATCGCCTTACCCGCGGCGGCCGCGAGGCGCGTGACGCACGAGCGCGCCGCCTGGTTGTCGATGAGAACGGTGCACGCACCGCAGTGCCCTTCACCGCACCCGAACTTGGATCCCGTCAGGCCGAGCTCGTACCGCAGTACCGAGAGCAGGCTGTCGCCCGGCTCACCCTCGATCTCATCCGTGCGGCCGTTAATCCGGAGCGTGTAGGTGGCCATTCGGGAAGAATACGCCACTCGCCAGCCGGCAGTCGACAGCCGGCGACGTCTATGTCCGATCACCGCGCGTCTATCGGGGCGTCGAGGACCTGACCTACCCCTTTCACAACCAGACCGTGATGGTGACGCGATGTGGGCCCGGCAGGTTGAGACCCGATATCGGCTGACCCCTTATCGTGGCTGGCGGCTCTTCGAGTGGCCAACCCGGCGCTCCGCCAGGTCGCTCTGCATACCAACGACGTCGTACGATTCCTGCAGCCAGGCGCGCAGCTCGCCGTCCAGATCGGCGGCCGATGTGATGCGGACGTAATGCCCGCGCCAGCGAGGGCCGTAGTCGACCGTTTTGACAATTCGTGGGTTCGCGAGCCAGCGATGCAGAGCAAAGCCGGCAATAAAGTCATCTTTGCTAGGAGGGCCACCAGATCGAATTTGCGTAGGTACAGGCGCACCTCAGCGGCCGAACTGCACGCTGACACTGCCGCTCGCGCCGCTCAAGCCGTCGGTTGACGTGGCACGATAGCCGATACCACCTTGCAGCCGGATGGATGAGCCGAATCGCACGACAACCTGGGCCTCGGGCTCCGCCACGAAGAACCCGTTTTCATACCGTCCATGAGGCACCGGGTACGGACCTCGCGGCGGCAGGTAGCGGTCGCTCCCGATGCCTCGGTAGTAGTAGTGGTCGTTATCCAGGTACCGCCATCCCCCTCCCACGAGGCCGTGCAGGTTCAAACCGATCGTGCTGTCCGGGAACATGCGCCACTCGACGACGGGCCCGGCATAGATCATGTGCGCACCGTCGGTCGAGTCCGCCTGCCAGTATCCGCCGGCTCCAATGAGGAGTTGCCTCGCGAACACATACCCGCCGTAGCCGCCGACCATCTGCGCCGTGCGGTGATTGATGTTGGTGACACGGAAATCCGGTGCGACGACGAAGCCATCCTCGGCAGGTGATACCTGCACGATGCCGGTTGATGGCGCGCTCTGAGGTTGAGGGGCAGGGGAGCGGCGGGCGGGCGGCGGAGCCGGAGCAGGCTCAGTCTCGGAAGGCTCGCCCTGCGTGAGCGCAACGTTCAGTGGCGTTGTCTCGCCCGCGCGAATCGTGATGTCCCGGCTAAATGTCTGACGGCGGGGCGATCGGATTTCCACGCGGTGGATGCCTGGCGAGAGCTGGACCTGGAGCGGTCCACTTTCCGCGGATGCCGTCCAACGTTCGCCATCGATGAAGATCTCTGCATCGGGCGGGCGGACCTGGATCGAGAGCGTTCCAAAATCAGTGCGCTGCCCCGCCACCGCAGCGGTGGCAGTCAGATTGAGTGACAGCACGCAAAGCAGCAACCGAACGGACGCGCGGTGGGAGAACATCGGCAACTCCGGTATGAAATCAGCAGAGAATCTGCAATTGAAGTACCACGCGATCGGACCACATTTGTCTCGTTGAAATGCCCGGGCGTCACCAGTTGAGTGCGCTTCATGTCCCCCAGGACGATCGCGAAGGATCTGTCACACATTTGCCACAGTCAGAGCGCGAATCGGATCAACCGAATGGTCTCCTCTTTTTGCGGATGCCTCTCCTGTGCAGGAACTCGAGTTGGGTCCTGATTCGACTGTGGCCGACATCGGCGCTGGATCAGGCGAGGTGAGCGTCGAGATCGCGCGGCAGCTATGCCCCCGGAGCCGCGTCTACAGCACGGATATCGATCGCCAGCAAGCAACTCGCGGAGA
This sequence comes from Acidobacteriota bacterium, assembly GCA_046727175.1. Taxonomy (GTDB): domain Bacteria; phylum Acidobacteriota; class Vicinamibacteria; order Vicinamibacterales; family 2-12-FULL-66-21; genus JBKPCD01. The sequence continues at coordinate 22,189 of JBKPCD010000284.1, forward strand.
TCAAGGAGGCGGCGACGAAAGCAGGCCTGACGAACGTGACCGTGGTTGAGGGCGCTGCTGGCATCGACGAGCCTGCCGGATGTGTGCTGCGATGCGGTTCACATGGCAATCGCCGACTGACGATCGAGCCTGACGACTCCGACGGACGATTGAGACTGCCGACTCCGACTGCCGACTGAGACTGGCGATTAGCGACTGTCGACTGACGACAGGGGCGGCATCCCCTTCACCCCCATCGTCCTGTTGAACGCCGGCACTTCGCTGCGCATCAGCGCCTCGTATTCGGTGCGCGCGGCGTCGAGATCCTTTTCGATCGTCTCGAGCACCGCAACCTGCGTATCGGTCGGCCGATAGTCCGCACCGCCCGCTTCATCTCCTGCGCCAGTCCCGACAGCGCCGTTCAACCAAATCAGGTTCGAGTAGACCTTGTACGCCTGCACGAAGTATTTGTCGTCGCTCAGCGTCGATGACTTTTCGAGCAGCTTGAACTCGACGTTCTGCAGCTTCGTATCCATGTCGCGGAGCATCTTGTCGACGTCACTCTTGCCTTTCTGCGCCTTCAGCTGATCCTCGATCTGGCGGCGCATGATCTCGAGCTGATTCACCATGTCTGATGTCGCGTTCAGGTCCTCAGTAAATCACATCATGCGGATGACAGTTCCCTTCGAATCAAGGACTTCCAGCTTCACGGCAGACGCGTTGGCGAGCGAATACGTGAACTGCGCACCCCCGCGCGTGCGACCCGGAAGCCTGGTCTGGGCACGAACAAACGCGCTTCGGTTGTGGTCGTGGTCGGATCAGCCTGCTCGAGCGGCGTGACATCATCGAGGATGTAGAGGCCGCGGCCGTACGTCGATACGACAACGTCGTGATGCTGCTTCTGTACGACGAGCCACGACACCGGCGCCGGCGGAAGCCCGTCCTGCAAGGCCTTCCAGTGCGTGCCGTCATCGCGAGAGTAGTAGAACGCGCGGCCGGTTCCGGCGAACAGCATGCCGCGCCGGTTTGGGTTCTCGGCAACCGAGAGAACGTCGTCGAGCGGGTGCTTCGAGGGCAGATCGCCAGTGACCCTCGCCCAGGTTTGACCGAAGTCCGTCGTCTTGAAGATGAACGGCTCGCGCTTGTCGATGAGGTATGCGTCGACGGCAACGTACGCGGTGCCCGCCTCGAAGTTCGAGGGATCGATCTTTGAGACAACGCTCCAGGCCGGGAGCCCCGAAATGTTCCTCGCGCGATCCCAGCTCACCACCTTCCACGAGACGCCACCGTCGCCGGATCGCCACAGAGAACCTTGATCGGCGGTCTGAATCAGCGCGTAGACGCGGTTCGAGTCCGTCGACGCAATTGCGACGTCGATCTTCCCGACTGGTGACTTTGGCAAACCCGGATGGGTGACCTTCGTCCACTTCGCGCCCCCGTCGCGCGTGACATAGATGGCGCTGCCCGGACCGCCGGCTCAGCATCGCCCGCGGGTGCATCTCGACCTGCCACATGCCTGCGAAAAGGACGTTGGGATCCTTTGGATCCATCGTGAGCCCCGAGCAGCCCGTGTTCTCGTCTGCGAACAGGACGCGGTTCCACGTCCGCCCGCCGTCGGTCGTCTTGAACACGCCGCGCTCGGGCTGGGGCCCACTGAGCCTGCCAAGCGCGCACGCGTACACGACGTTCGCGTCGGTCGGATGCACGATGATGCGGCCGATACGGCCCGTCTCGTCGAGCCCTAAATGCGTCCACGTCATTCCCGCATCTTCCGACTTGTAGATGCCGTCGCCGATCACATCGCTCGGGCGAATCGCCCACGCCTCGCCGGTCCCGGCCCAGACGATCTTCGGATCGGTGGGAGCAACGGCAAGCGCGCCAATCGCCGCGACGCGCATGCCGTCGAAGATCGGCGCGAACGTCGCGCCGCCATCGGTCGATTTCCAGACGCCGCCGGATGCCGCGCCGGCGTAGTAGATGTTCGGATCGCTCGGAACGCCGGCGACCGCCGCGATTCGGTTACCCACCGACGGTCCCATGAAGCGCCACTTCAAGGGCTCGGGCTCAGGCTGCTGTCCGCCGCGGCCCTGCGCAAATGCAGGAACGAACGGTATGAGAACGATCAGAAGCGCGAGCAAGAGAATGCGCGAAGAGATGCGAGCCATTTGCCTGAACGAGGCCTTGAACATGGGTCGAAGTATATAAGCTGCGACCAGCGAACACCGAACCACCGAGCAGCTTTTCCCCACGCGCCACTACCGAACCACCGAGCGACTCGCACGATTCACAGGAGGCCAGAGCACAGGAGGACGCTTGATCCCGGCATCGGGGCGAGCTACCGAGCCACCGGCGTGGATTCGCTGAGCAGCTACCGTGCTCACATTTGCGTAGTTGATGACGCAATCAGGACGCGCAGCGCTATAGTGACGCGCCATGAAGGGTCCGCTTTCCGTTCTGTGCCTCCTCACCTTGTCGTCGACGCTGAGCGCCGACACCTATCCTCGGCAGACAGGCGTCGACGCGATCCACTACGTCTTTCGACTGACGCTCACGGATGCCAGCAACGAGATTGCCGGCGAGAGCACGGCCACGATTCGTTTCGTGACGGCGGGCGTGAAGGAGTTCGCCCTCGATCTCACCAGCCCGGGCAACGGCAAGGGAATGACGGTTTCAGCCGTCACGTGCACCGGAGGCGGCGCGGCGTTCAAGCACCAAGCCGATCGACTTCGCATCACGCTGCCGCAGCCGCCGAACCCGGGCGATGAAGTGTCGTGTACGACGACGTACCACGGCGTTCCGGCGGGTGGGCTGAGAATCGTCGACAACATCCACGGAGAGCGGACCGCGTTCAGTGAGAACTGGCCGAACAACGCACGCCAGTGGCTCCCGATGATCGATCATCCGTACGACAAAGCCACGGGCGAGTTCATCGTCACCGCCCCCGCTCGTTATCAAGTTGCCGCCAATGGCCTGCTCGTCGAGGAAATCGATTTGCCAGGCGACATGCGGAGAACGCACTGGAAGCAGTCGGTGGCGATCGCCTCCTGGCTCTTCGCGCTCGGGATGGCGCGCTTCGACGCGCACCACTACGCGACGGTTCGAGGAGTCCCGCTCCAGTCCTGGGTGTTTCCGCAGGATCGGGAGAAGGGTCAGGCGGCCTTCGAGCTCCTGGGGCGCCGCGCGTTCGAGTATTTCAGCGACCAGATCGGCCCGTACGCCTACGAAAAGCTCGCGCACGTACAGGCCGCCGGTCTCGGCGGCGGCACCGAACACGCATCCGTCATCTTCTACGGCGAGAAGGGCGTCGCCGGCGGACGCGCACCCGTCGTTCACGAGGTCGCGCACCAGTGGTTCGGCGACGCCGTGACCGAACGGGACTGGGACGATGTGTGGTTGAGCGAAGGGTTCGCGACCTACTTCACCCTGCTCTTCACCGAGCAGTTCGAGGGGCGGGACGCGTTCGTCGCTGGCTTGAAGCGCAGCCGAGCCGCGATCCTGGAGCTCGAACAAAAGATGCCGGACACGCCCGTGATCCACCGCAATCTTTCGGACGTGCGTCGCGTGCTCAATCAGTTCGTTTATCAAAAAGGCGGCTGGACGCTGCACATGCTTCGAGGACTGATTGGCACCGAGGCGTTCTGGAACGGTATTCGTGAATATTATCGGCGCTACATGAACCAGAACGCATCGACGGACGACTTTCGGAGAGTCATGGAATCGGCGTCAGGAATGGATCTGGGCTGGTTCTTTGCGCAGTGGCTGACACGGAGCGGCGCCCCGAAGCTCACCGGGAGCTGGCGTTACGATGCAGCTGCCAAGCAGGTGGTCGTCGACCTCACGCAATCCCACCCGGGCGAGCCCTATCGTCTGGAGATCGACATCGGCATCTCGACCAGGACAGCCGAGAATGCGCCCGCCATGCGCGTCGAGAGGGCGGAAATGATGGAGCGTGCGGCCACGTTCACATTTGCGAGCGAGAGCGAACCAGCCGACGTCGTGCTCGACCCGGCTACGCGGCTGCTGATGAGCCCGCCCGAGTTCAATCGAAAGGAACAAGGCCCGTAGGCGGTTCGAATCGAGGCGAGCTACCGGACTACCGAGCCACCGAACGACCGGCGGGAATGTAATAACGAAAAACAGGTCTCGTAGCGGAACGGCGTGCGACCTCCTTGAACCCTGCCTTCTCGAACATCGACTCGAATCCCGTGAACGCGTAGTTGGTGGAGCTCACGCCGCGCTTGGGCGGAACGGGATACGCCTCGACAATGCGTCCTCCGCGAGCGCGAACGTGCTCGATTGCGGCGGCGATCAGCCGACCCGACACGTGTCGACGGCGATGCGTTCGTGACACGTAGACACACGTGATCGACCACACACGTTCTGCATCGATTGCTGCGCGCGATGTCGAACGCGCGAGCGCGACGTACTCCTCGCGAGGCGCCACCGCACACCAGCCCACAGGGATCTCGCCGTCGTACGCGATCACGCCCGGGACGGATCCGCCATTCACCAGCGCGCGCATCGCACGTTTGTTCGGCTCTCCCTTCTGGCGCAGATACTGCGGTTTGGGAAGCCGCCACCCCATGCACCAGCAGCCGCCGCCGACGCCGCAGTCACCGAACAACCAGACGAAGTCGGCCCAGCGGTCCGGCGTCAGCGGATGAAACGTCAGCGTGGGCGGCTTCTTCACGCGCTTTTCAGTTCGAAAACAGTGACTTCGGGTCTGACGTTGAATCGGATGTGCAACAGATGGCCGACGCCGCGGCTGATATAGAGGCGCCGATTGCCGGCGAGCGCGAACTCGCCGGCGGTGTACCGGCGATTGCGCACGGGAATCAGCGGCGGCGGGAGAAACGGGGGCTTGCACTGTCCGCCGTGCGTGTGCCCCGAGAGGATCCACCCTTCATAGCCGTCCCAGACGGGAAGATCGACCGTGTCGGGGTTGTGGCTCAACACAATCGCGGCGCGTCTCGAATCGAGGCGCGGGAGAATCGCGCGCGCATCGAACTGATTCGCCCACCAGTCGTCGAGCCCGACAATCTGCAACCCGTCGACGTCCTGAACCTGGTTGCGCAGCACGACGATACCGAACGGCTGCACCGCCTCGACGACGCGCTGCGCGATTTCCGGACTCGACCACGCGTGACCGTAATCGTGATTGCCGAGAATCGCGAGCGTGGCCAGCCGTCCGTTCGGAAATCGCCGGTACACGGCGTTCAATTGTTCGAACACATGCTCGTGATAGCTCATGAAATCGCCGGTGAGGACGACGATGTCGGGACGAAGGTCGGCGATCGACCGAAACGTGGCGATCAGGTACTCGTCGTCCACGCGCGGTCCGACGTGAATATCGCTGATCTGCACCAGGATCCTGCCCGCGAGCGATCCTGGCAAGTTCCGAATCGGGAGCGGGCGCCGAACGATCTCGAGCCAGTGCGGCTCGACGCGGTATGCATAGAACCCGGTGCCCGCGGCGGCAATCGACGTGCTGGCGAGGCGAAGAAAAGTCCGACGTGTCACGAAGACGACTCCTGTTGCGCGAACCCGACGCGATCCTCGAGCGGCACGCGTTCCGCGCACAAGGGACATTCGGCCGGTAACCACAGTTCGAACGAATGCCGCGTAACCGAGAGGACCGCGAGGCCCTGCTCCTGAAAGAACGATTCGGCCTGCGTTCCAAGTGCCAGGAGCGATCCAATCACAACAGGATGGCAATTTTGTGTCAGGAGCTCGGCAAATGTACCTCGAACCGCCGAACCGGCACTGATCACGTCATCGACGATCGCCACACGCTTCCCGGCCATCCGATCGCGTATCGCGGCTGGAAGACGGTACGACGTCCGATAGAGTCCCCGCCCGTCCCGCGCGGCATGACGCGCTCGGTGAAGAAGAACCGCGTCTCCAGGATCGAGGCAAGCGTCTGCGCGAGGAACGCTCCACCGAGCAGTGGCCCACAAATGCCTTCGACGTCGTACCACCTGAGGGAAACGGCAAGCTGCTTCACCAGCGGAAGGACGCGAGCGGGGTCGACGAACAGCGAATCGAGGTCGAGCCACAATCGGCTGTGGTAACCGGACTCGAGGAGGAAGTGGCCCTTGGCGGCTCCCACGAGGTCCAGGACGGTCTCGGCGTTCGCGTCGGTCATACCCTCGGCCTCGCCTCAACGATCTGCGACGCGATCGGTGACGACGACGTCGAAGTGTCGCACGCGCCGATCGAAGTCGGTCAACAACTTCGCGGCCTCGTCGGTGACGACGGCGTGCTCGAGATCGTCACCTGAAAACCGGCGAATGGACTCGAGCGCTTGCCATTCGGTGATGACCAGGATCTCGATGGCTCCCGCGGCCGATCGTTCGAGCAACCTCGCGCCCAAGTATCCATCGATCCCACGCAGCTCGGGAAACACGTGACCTTCCAGATACCTCGCGTAGGCGGGCGCCTGCGCCGCGGTTGTGCGAGCCGACCACAATCGTAGGACCACTCAGTGCCCTCCAGCGTTCACACCGTGATGAGATGTCGATCGTACCCGGCGCTCACCAGCGCCTCGTACGCGCTCCAAACTTCCGGCGGGATCTCCTGCTCGATCTGAAATCCCTTCGCGGGATACAACCGGATTCGCTGCAGATCTCCCACCATGATGCTGATCACATCCTCGGGCGACAACCGCTCGTTGGAGTACTTGTTGAGGTATTCGTCGAACGATACGCGGGGTGATGTGACGATGACGTCCTTCTCGGGCCAGAACCGGCGGAATGTCGCGTAGCTCCTCCGTTCCATGTATGGCTTCTGCACCACGATGAACTTCTGAACATCGATGTGCCGTTCGGCGAGCAGTCGCTTCGTGAACAGGATGTTCTCGCCGGTGTTCGTCGACGTGTTCTCGATCAGGATTCGGTCCCGCGATACTCCCATTTCGATTGCGACCCGTGCGAACTGATCCGCTTCGGGCTCGGTCCACATGGCGCCCGTGATGGTGCCCAGGCCGCCCGAAAAGATCAGGCGCGGCGCCCGTCCTTCGAGGTAAAGCTCCGCACCTCGCCGAGCCACAGTCAGATCGTGGCTGCACAGGACGAGGATTGCGTCCGCGTTCGACAATTGGTGATTCAGCTGGTGGTAGTGCCAGAGCGTTTCGGCGAGGAGTCGGATGCGATGGTTCATGCGCGTTAGGGCTCGACCAAGGAGACTTCGCGGCTCCGTGGTGATCAGCTTGTTCCGTGACCTCCGTCTCCTCCAGTGCGGTAGCCGGGCGCAACCCCGACGGCCCAATTGTAAATCCCACTCGAACCGGGAACCGCCCACCGGCGGGGCTCGTCTACAGGACCAGGCTTTGCCAGCCCCTGCCTACGCCCAGTCGATCCTCACCCCAGCGCGCCAAGAACGCGCCGGGGGCCCCGACCCGGGCGATCCCAAACCGATCCCGGAGCGATCGAACCTGGAGGCTCCCGTGACTGCTTCCAAGACAAGTGCGGTCGTCGCGTTCGCCGTGCTCTGCCTGTCAGGTCTTCCCGGACGACCGGCAGCCGCGCAGGACGCCCCGGCCGCGGCCAACGAGCTCGACGCGTTCATGCAAAAGGTCCTGGCCCGCCGCGAGGTCAACCGGCAGACCCTTCAACAGTACATCCTCGAGGATCGCGAGCGGATCGAGGTCCTCGGCCCCAGCAGGACGCCACTGTTCCGAACGTCACGGGAGTACGCATGGTATGTCCGTGAAGGCCTGCACGTTCGAAGCCCCGTCCGCATCGACGGCGTCACGGTCGGCGAAAGCGATCGGCGCAAGTACGAGGACGACTGGATCAAACGTGAGCGCGCGCGGCTCGAGCGAAAGAAGCACAAGGACCCCGACAAAGACGAACCGGAGCCTCGAGCACCGCAGCTGGATCCGTCGGGCGGCGCCATTCCAATCGCCACGCCGCGATTCGTGTCCGAAGCGTACTTCATGGATTTCAAGTTCGAGGCGGGCAACTATTACCTCGCCGGCCGCGAGCAGATCGAAGGCAAGGACGTGCTGCGAATTGAATATTACCCGCAGCACATGTTCGATGACGATGATGAGCACAAGGATGCGAAGGACCAGAGCGCGAGCCAGGAGAAGGAGAGCCGTCAGAAAGACAGTCACGACCGCGAACGGCGCCGCGAACGCGACACCGAAGCTGCAATCGATCGAAAGATGAACAAGACCGCACTCGTGACCTTGTGGGTCGATCCGGCGGAGTACCAGATCGTCAAGTACACGTTCGACAACGTCTGGATGGACTTCCTGCCGGGCGCATGGCTCGTCCGCGTGGACGACATCCACGCATCGATGACCATGGGGCAGCCGTTCCCGGGTGTGTGGCTGCCGCGCAGCATGAACATTCACGCTGGCGTGTCGCTCGCCAACGGCTCTTTCGAGGCGTCGTACTCGCGCGCATTCTCCGACTACAAGCTCGCCGACGTGAAGTCGACTATCCGTGTCCCTAAAGAGGCTCGGCGCCTGCGGTCCGAGCGTTGCTGTGGGGCGGGGTCTTCAGACCGCGCCGTGTCGGCGGGGCTTGAAAGCCCCGCCCTACAGACGCGGTCCCATTTCCGTAGGGCGCAGTCTTTAGACCGCGCCAGGGCGGGCCTGAAGGCCCGCCCCTACATGCAAACACCACTGAATCTGGGGCCTGATGGAGCGAACGAAGCGATTCACGAACACGGACCGTACCTCGCCGATGATGACCCGCAGCCAGCTGAAATCATCGGCGAGATTCGGGTGCATGGAAACGCGTCCTTGAACGATGAGGATGTCGTCCAGCTTGCGAACGTGGCGGTCGGTCAGACTCTCGATGCCGACGCGCTTGCCGCGATCGAGCAGCGGCTGAAGGCGAGCGGGCGGTTCGACAGCGTCGAAGTTCGCAAGCGATATCGATCGCTCACGAACACGAGCGATGTGGCGCTCGTGCTGGTGGTACACGAGCGCCCGGGAATCACGTCGATGACGAGCCCCGTGAACCCGCCTTCGCGTCCGCTCCATCGGATCAGCAGCCGGCTCATGTTCCTGCCGATTCTGAGCTATGCCGATGGATATGGATTCACGTATGGCGGACGCGTCAGCACGCTGGATCTGCTCGGCGCGGGAGAGCGTCTGTCCGTGCCGCTGACGTGGGGCGGGACGCGGCGCGCTGCGCTCGAGGTCGAGCGGACGTTCAAGAGCGGCCCGATCACGCGCGTCGACTCGAGCATCGCGATCTGGAATCGCGAGAACCCCCGCTTCGAGGTCCGCGATCAGCGCGTCGAGTGGAAGGCACGCGCCGAGCGGCACTTCTTTCATCTGATGAGGGCCGGCATCGATACGTCCACAAGCTCCGTCGAGTTCGGCGCCCTGGACGATCACCTGTGGACGCTCGGTACCAATATCGTGTTCGACAGTCGCGGCGATCCGGCGTTTCCGCGCAATGCGATCGTCGCTGGCGCGGGCTGGACCGGCCTGCACTTCCGAAGCGTCGCCGATCGGATCGATCGCTACACGACCGATCTGCGGGGATATCTCGGAGTCGTGAGACAGCTGGTGCTCGCCGGACGTGTGCAATATGTCGCGGCATCCGCTACGCTGCCATCGTACGAGCGGCTGTTGCTCGGCGGATCGCCGACATTGCGCGGCTTTGAGGCAGGCGCGTTCGACGGTGATCGTACGTTCGTCGCATCCGCCGAACTGCGCGTTCCAATTACGTCAGTGCTCAGCAGCGCGCGATTGGGGGTAACAGCATTCGTGGACACTGGAAAGGCGTACGACTTCGATACGCGATTCGATGATGCGGTGTGGCATCGCGGCGTGGGTGCTGGCGTGTTCCTGATCGCGCCGCTCGTCAAGATCAATCTCGACGTCGCGCATGGGCTCAACAACGGGGACACGCGGGTCCATCTCTCGTCCGGGTTTTCCTTCTGAGGACAGAATGATCCGCGGCTTCCCGGTTCGCGCACCCGAGCCGACGTCGTCATGAACAGGAGGTCAAAAGATCAGGAGTTTGTTGATTTCGATCCAATGAATCTCCTGCTCTTCTGATCCCGTGTAAACGGCTTCGCGGGCGGCAGCCCGTCCCTACCCACCCAGATTACGCACGACGAACCAGACGTTGGCCGGACGTTCGGCGAGGCGGCGCATGTACCACGGAAACCAGTACTCGCCGTAACTGATGAGGACGCGCAGGCGCTTTCCCTGGCGCGCGAGGCGCAGCTGCTGCTCGCGCTGGATGCCGTAGAGCATCGCGAACTCGTACGCGGACTGCGGCACCTTCTGCTGCGCGATCCAGTCGCTCAGTCGGCCCGCCAGCGTCACGTCGTGAGTCGCGATGTGCAGCAGCGTTCCCGCTCGCTGCGCGTCGTTCGCCATCAGCCGCGTGCACAGCCGGTAGAAGCTCTCGTCGGTATCGGACTTCTTCGGAAAGGCGACCGTCGGCGGCTCGAGATACGCGCCCTTGACGATGCGGATCGCAGGCCCCAGCGGAATCAGCGATTCGACATCCTTCGCGGTGCGATACAGGTACGCCTGGAGGGCCACGCCCACCCGCTTCGACTTCGCACGCGCGCGACGATACAGATCGAGCGTCGGATCGACGTAAGGTGAGCTCTCCATGTCGATCCACACGAAGTTGTTGCGCTGCTCGGCCCGCTCGATGAGGCGATCGAGATTGCGCTCGCAGAGCGCGCGATCGAGATCGAGACCGAGCTGCGTCGGTTTGATCGAGATCTGCGCATCGAGACCGGACGCCGCAACCTTGTCGAGCACGTCGAGGTAGTGCTGCGTGACCTGCTCGAACTCCTCGACTCTCGTGATGTTCTCGCCGAGTTGCGTGAGGATCGTCGTGATTCCGCCAGAGCGGAGCTCTCCCGCCGCACGAAGGGCGTCTTCGACCTGCTCGCCGGGCATGAAGCGCGAGACGGACCGTCGCACGAACCGGGCCTTCATGGCACGCTCCCGCAGCCAGGCGTTCGTGGACGCCGCTAACAGCACGTTCCGCATCACGCTCATGTCGTCGACCAGCCCCCATGGTTTTTGGCCTTCGGCTCTTGGCTCTGGGCTTTCGGCTTTGGGCCTTGGGCTGGAGCCAATATGCCTGTCCGATACTGCGTTCAGCGCCCCATAGCCCAAAGCCCCTGAGCCCAAAGCCTGCTGTCAGATAACGCCCCGAATCAAACCACCATCAACCTGTACCGTTGCGCCAGTCACGTAGCCGGCCGCATCAGACAGCAGGAACGCCGCGACTCGGCCGAACTCCTCGGGCTCACCGTACCGGCCCAAAGGAATCGTCGTCACCGACTTCGCCTTCGCCTGATCTGCCGAGATGCCCTGACGCTGTCCGTTGATTTGATCGAGCTGACGAACACGATCGGTATCGATCCTGCCGGGCACGATCTGATTGACACGGATGTTCGACGGGGCGAGCTCCAGCGCGAGCGTCTTCGCGAGAGCTGACACCGATGCGCGGAGCACGGTCGAGAGGCTCAAGTTCGGGATGGGCTCCTTCACGGACGAAGAAGTGGACATCAGGATGGCACCGCCACCTCGTGCCTGCATCGACGGCACGACCGCGCGCACCATTCGAATCGTGCTGAACAGCAACAGGTCGGCCGCGTCCTGCCACGCGGCATCGTCGAACGAGAGCGCGGGGCCCGCCGGCGGTCCGCCGGAGTTGGCAAACAGCAGGTCGACGCCGCCAAACTCCGTCGTGGTGACTTCCGCCCAGTGTAGAATCGCCGGAGCAGATTTCACATCCGCGACGGTTGCAAACGCGTTCTCGCCGATGCGGGCGGCAGCGGCGCGAATCGCCGCGGAATCTCGCGAGGAAATCGAGACGAACGCCCCTTCACATGCCAGCGTCTGGGCGACCGCGAAGCCGAGCCCGCGGCTGGCCCCGGCGACCATCGCCACCTTCCCTTTGAGCCCGAGATTCATCGGTCTCCCGCATGTTACTGCCGATTCGACGTTCTGGTGTCTACCCATGCCATGACCCTGTCAAGCGCTTCGCGTGTCGTTTGATCGAGCGGCGCAGCCGGCGTTCTGGTTGCAGGGCTCGCAAGCGCGCCGCGGCGATGCAACACTTCCTTCCGGATTGCCATGCCGATCCCTTCCTGAAACTCGAACCGCATCAGCGGTACAGTGCGATAGAAGACCTCCGCGGCCTGATTGACCTGACCGGCTCGAAACAGCGTGACAATCTGCACGAGAATCTCCGGAAAGGCAAAGCCGGTCATCGCGCCGGTTGCGCCTGCCATCAGCTCTTCGAGCAGGAACACGCCGCCGAGTCCGCCGAAGATCCGCACCTCGAGCCCCTCACACTGCTCGAGGATCCGGGACGTCTTGTACGGCGTCGGCGGATCCTCGAGCTTGATCGTGCGGGCTCTTGGAATCTCCTTCGCAATACGGGCCAGTAGCCACGGCTCCATGGCGTACCCCGAGATCGGTGGGTAGTCCTGGACGACGATCTCGACGTCGACGGTGTCCGCGATCGCGCGATAGTGACGGACGACGGCCTCGGAGTTCAGCTTCGGCATGCGCGGCGGGCTGACCATCACCGCCGTCGCGCCGGCTGCGCGCGCGGCGCGGCTGTAGCTAATGGCAGTTCGTGTGCCTTCCGCGGTGGTGCCTGCAACGACGCCAATGCGGCCGTTCACGTGCTGCGTGACGACCTCGAGCACTCTGTGGCGCTCGTCGTCGTCGAGGCGCGCGACTTCGCCCGTGACCCCGAGCGCCGTGACACCGTTGACGCCCGCCTGCATGAACAGATCGATCACTCGCCGCAAGCTGTCGTCGTCGAGATCTCCTGAGGCGGTAAATGGTGTGGGCAGGACGGAATAGACTCCCTCGAGCTTCAATACTGGCTCCCCTGACAGAAGCTAGAATTACTGCTCATTTCGAGCTTCTTCTCTCTTATCGTGGCAGCATTCACTCTAACTTCCAGCTTCTAGCGTCTGATCTCGGTCATGCGAACAAACGGGGCATTGTTGATCAGTTTGTGCGGAAGCCCGTAATTCACAATTCTGATGCCCGCATTATTACCCGCGGGGTCAGACTGGGGTCAGACAAGGATCAGACAAGGGTCAGACAAGGGTCAGACAAGGGTCAGACCACCCTGTAGACG
>JBKPCD010000285.1:0-14260 GCA_046727175.1 Acidobacteriota bacterium
GCATCAGCCATGTCGTGTCGACGGGGTGCACGAGCTCGACGGACGCGATCTCCTACGCCGCGTCGGTGATCCGCGCGGAAGAAGCGGACGTGATGCTGACGGGAGGCGTCGACGCGTGCGTGACGCCGGGAATGATCTTCGGCTTCGCGAAGATGCGCGCGATATCGACCCGCTACAACGATCGGCCGGCCGCGGCATCTCGGCCGTTCGACAGCGGGCGCGATGGGTTCGTCCTCGGCGAAGGCGCCTGGATGCTCGTGCTCGAGCGCGAGGACCGGGCCCGCGCGCGCGGCGCGCGCGTATACGCGACCGTGGACGGCTATGGGTCCACCTGCGACGCGTACCATCGCGTGCAGATGGATCCCGACGGCGAGCAAATCGTGCGCGCGATGCGTCTTGCGATCGATCGCTCGGGGCACGCAATCGAAGCGATCGGCTACGTGAATTTCCATGGGACGTCCACGGTTTTGAATGACGCGGTCGAATGCCGGTGCGTGCGCCAGCTGTTCGGGACGCGTGCGGACGCCGTCGCCGGTTCGTCCACGAAATCGATGATCGGCCACCCGCAGGGCGCGAGCGGCGCCGCCGGCGTCGTCACGGCCGCGTTCGCGATGCTCGAAGGATTCCTCCCTCCGACGATCAATCAATCGACGCCGGATCCCGACTGCGATCTCGATGTGATCCCGAACGTCGGACGTCACGCAGAGGTCGAAGCGGCGCTCTGCAACTGTCTCGGGTTTGGATCCAAGAACAGCGCGCTGGTGCTTGGGAGAGCGGAGTGAATAGACCGTACCGTTGTCGGACGAGACAGAGATCACGGATAAATCGGTCACCGCGGAGCCACGAAGATCACGGAGGGTCAGTTCCGGTTGTTCCGACGATCTCACTCGCACTCGACGGGAACCGGCCTTCGGCGGCCGCGCGAAGCGCCGCCCGTCGAGTGCTGGGATCTCGTCGCGAAGTGGTCACCCACTCTCTGTGAACCCCGTGACTCCGTGGTGAATAGCTTGTCCCGTGCTCTCCGTCTCTCCCGATACGCGGCCGCGGACGATGCCCGGTTTCGGTGATGCATGACGTCCTCGTCGTCGGTGCCGGCCCAGCGGGCGCAACGGCCGCCGTCGTACTGGCGCGCGCCGGCGCTCGCGTCCTCGTGATCGATCGCGCGCGCTTTCCGCGCGACAAGCTGTGCGGGGACACGATCAATCCGGGCACGTTGAGGATTCTTGCGCGGCTGAACCTCGATTCCGCCGCGTCGGACGGACTCCCGGTGCGCGGGATGATCGTGACGGGAGAATCAGGTGTTCGCGTCGAAGGACGGTACGGCGACATCTGCGGCCGAGCACTGAAGCGCTCTGCGTTCGACGCGGCGCTCGTTGCCGCCGCGATCCGGGCGGGCGCCTGCGTCGATGAAGGCGTCCTCGCGCGTGAGCCGATCGTGGAGGATGGACAGGTTCGCGGCGTGTGGGTGGCGGGTCCAGGCGGCCACTCGATTCGAATCTCAGCGCCCCTCACAATCGCGGCCGATGGCAGCCACTCGCGTCTCGCCCGGGCGCTCGGCCTGGCCCGCAGCGCGGCACGGCCGAGGCGATGGGTGGTTGGTGCGTACTTCGAGGACGTGGACGGCATCACCGACTGCGGCGAGATGCACGTGCGTGCGGGGCGATACGTCGGCGTCGCGCCCCTCCCTCGCGGTCTGACCAACGCGTGCATCGTCACGGCGAACCGCAACGCCCTTCGAGATCCAGTGGCGCTGCTCGAGGGTACCTTGCGTAACGACCGCCTGCTTTCGGATCGCTTCGCGCGCGCCCGACGAATTTCGGCTCCGGTCTGTTTCGGTCCGCTCGCGGTCGACTCGGCGTCATGTGGCGTCCCCGGTCTGCTGCTGGCTGGCGATGCAGCCGGCTTCATCGATCCGATGACCGGCGACGGGCTCCGGTTTGCAGTGCGCGGAGGAGAGCTGGCGGCGGAGGCCGCGCTGCCCTCGCTGACGCACGGTCATGCCGATGCGCATGTGCGGCTGCTGGCGGCTCGTCGGGGCGAGTTCACAGCCAAGTGGCGTTTCAACCGGGCCCTCCGTGCGCTCGTCGAGTCTCCCGCTGCCATTCGTGCGGCCGGTCGCGGCGCGACGCTCCTTCCGCAGATCCTGCGCCACGTCATCCGTTATGCGGGTGATCTGCGCGCCGCGTGATGTTCCCACTCGTCCTTCTTGCGGTCGCATTCGTGCCGATGATCGGCGAGGCACTGCTATCCGCGCGACACGAGCGTGCGCTGCGCGCCCGCGGCGCGATCGAGCCGCCGAGAGATGTGCATTCGGCGATGAGCGTCGCGTATCCGGCGTCGTTTGCGGTGATGATAGGCGAGGCATCGTTGCGCAGCCGGGCAATTACCGGTGTGGCCGTTGCCGGAGCGATTCTGTTCGCAGGTTCGAAGGCGCTGAAGTATTGGGCTATCGTGACGCTCGGGCCGCGGTGGACCTTCCGTGTGCTCGTTCCGCGCGGCTCGACCCGAACGACTGCCGGACCCTATCGGCTCTTGCGTCATCCAAACTACGTAGGTGTCGCCGGCGAGTTCCTGGGAATGGCATTGATGGCGCGGGCGCCGATCACCGGGACGATCTCAATAGTCTTGTTTGGGAGGCTGATGCTCAAGCGAATTCAGATCGAGGAACGCGCGCTTGCCGAGGCCGGCGAGTAGAATTTGGGGCGGCAGGCTCTCGCATGACCGATTGTTTCACCGCCGAGGGCCGCAGAGTGCATGAGATACGCAGAGAAGACGCGTCACGGTCGCGATCCTCGTGTGCGTGACGCGCGCTGCGTCTCTCTGCTCCTCCGCGTGCCCTCTGCGTCGGCGAATGCCCGATGCCGCTCGCGAGTTCAAGCGTAGCGATCTATCCCGAGCGTTCACATCACGTGCCGCGTGACTGACTCTCCGCCACCTCTTGGAATTCGCGCCCGGCTCGCTCTCTGGCTGGATTGGCTCGCCACGTTGCTGCTTTCGATCGCGCTCGTCGTCGAACGCACTGGCGGAGTTCGAGTGATCATCGGCGGTACGCTGATCTCCGCCCGCGGCGCGGCCCGGCCACTCCTCGCGGCGATCGCCGTGATCGCCCTGCGTGCGTGGCTCGCGCCGCGGACTCCGCCTTTTCGTAGCACGCTTGCAGACTGGCAGCGACGCTGGAGCCGTGTTTACCGTCGTGACGCCGATGACCGTAGCGATGCGGGTCTCGCGTTCAGCCTGCGAAGGACCACGCTCGCGGGGCTCGGGATGTGTGCGGCCGCCTGCATCCTCCTGTATACGCAGCTGACACATCTCTATTGGGTTCCGGACTTCGGTGATCCGTTCCTTTCGATGTGGCGTATGGGATGGGTCTACGAGCAACTCAGGGGCGATCCGCGTCCTCTGTTCGACGCGAACATCTTCTACCCTGAACCACTGACGCTGACCTACTCGGATTCGATGCTCCTGCCCGGTGCGACAGCGGCGCCGCTCCTGGCGCTTGGCGTGCACCCGGTGGTTGCTTACAACCTCCTGTTCGTATCGGGGTTCGTGCTCTCGGGAATCGCGGCGTATCTCCTCGTGGAGCACCTGACCGGATCCCCGCCGGCCGCGTTCGTGTCAGGGCTCGTCTACGGGTTCTATCCATACCATTTCGAGCACTACAGTCATCTCGAGCTGCAGATGATGCAGTGGATCCCGCTTGCGTTGCTCGCGATGCATCGGTTCGTCGAGACGACAAAGGCGAAGTACTCGATTGCAGCGGCGATCTGCGTCGCGGCACAGCTGTATTCGTCGATGTATTACGCCGTCTTCCTCTGTGTGTACGCGGCCACACTGACGATGGTGCTTCTGCTGACGATCCGTCCGTCGCTTCGGCGGTTGGCAATCCCGTGCGCGGCGGCCGCGGTTCTGGGACTCATTGTTGCGTCCCCACTGGCGCGCGCGTATGTCGCGTCCACGGAACGGCGAGGGACCCGCGAACGGCAGGAGATCGAGTACTTCAGCGCGACGCCGTCCGACTTCCTGCGGGCGCACTACCGGAGCGTTCCGTACGGGCGTCGCACGCTCCCCGGCAGAAAGCCAGAGCGCGCACTGTTTCCAGGTCTGGCGCCGATTGCGCTGACGGCAGCGGGCCTGATTCCTCCATTGGGTGTCGCGCGGCTGGCGTATTTCGTGGGCCTGGTGACGGCGTTCGATGGATCGCTCGGATTCAATGGGGTGAGCTACCCGTATCTGTACGAGTGGCTCGCGCCGGTGCGTGGGTTGCGCGTGCCAGCGCGATACAGCGTGTTCGTGGCCATGAGTCTGGCGGTGCTCTCCGGGTTTGGCGTCAGGCGTCTTCTCGCGCGTGGGCGCACCCGGCCTGCGAGGACGGCAATTCTCGGCACGCTCATCGGCGCCTGCCTCGTCAACGCGTGGTCCGAGGTCGAACTGCGACCCGTCTGGCCAGCGCCGCCTCCAATCTACGGACCGATTGCCGGCGCGCGCAATGTCGTGCTCGTCGAGTTTCCCCTCGAAGAGAATTACGCGCAGAATGCGCGGTTCATGTACTTCTCGCTCTGGCACTGGGCGCCGATAATCAACGGCTACAGCGGGTTCATGCCGAAAAGTTACGACGAGTTCGAGCACGCCGTTCGGGGCTTTCCAGCGCCGCACACGATCGAGACGATGCGTGCCAGAGGCGTGACGCACGTGAGCGTCAACTGCGCGTTCTACCGTGGTGGATGCGATCAGCTCCTCGAACGCATCGAAGCCCTTTCGGATTTCCGTACGGTGGCCGCAGGACGCTGGCAAGGCAGCAGCGTCCGGCTGTACGAGCTGATCCGCTGATGAGCGAACCGCCGCCCTGGCGGAGGCGCGCGTTGGCCGCGGCCGATCTCGTGACGTTCGTCTGCACGCTCCTGGCAGCCATACTGCTTCTGACCGGGCCGTACCGCGACGTCATTGGCGGCGTCATCGTTTCGTTTCCTTGGACCTACGCAGCATTTGCAGCCGCGGCGCTCGCCGCGATCCGGCATGCGGCCGTGCCTCGGCCATCAATCGTCGCGACCGTCGACGCCTGCCTCGCCGAGATCAGGCGCCGCCCCGCGTTGAATGACGCCGTCCTCGCGTTCTGGGCCACGCGGCCTGCCGTCATCCTGATCGGCTTTCTCGCTGTGCTCGCGATCGGATTGCCGGAAGCGGCACGCGAGCAAAACCCCACCAGCACTCCGCTTCGCTCGTTGCCTGCGCGGTGGGACGCGCAGTGGTACGCGGGTATCGCCGCCTACGGATACGACTGGCAGTATCGATTCGACCGGCAACAGAACCTCGCGTTCTTTCCTGCGTATCCGCTCCTCATTCGCGCAGCGGGGTCGTGCGTCGGCGCATTCCGATCCGGGCTGCCCGTCGAGCGGCAGATTGTCACGCTCACCTGGTGTGGTCTGTTCATTGCGCTGGCGGCGTTCTTCTGGGCCGCGTGGTATTTCGCGCGACTTGCGCGCGAGATGCTCGACGAATCTCGTGCGCGCAACGCACTGCTGCTGCTTGCGAGCTATCCGTTCGCACTGTTCTTCAGTGCCGCGTACACCGAGTCGCTCTTCCTGCTCGCCGCGCTCGCAACGTGGTGGCACGTTCGGCGTGGCGATGCCGCCGTTGCTTTCGCGTGGGGGCTGCTCGCGGGTCTCACTCGCCCGAACGGTTGCCTGTTGAGCGTGCCGCTGACCCTCATTGCGGCGGGCCTGCGCGATTTTCCCGTAGCCTCAACGAAGACGGACGCCGGAGCGAAATCGTACGAGCATTCGCGAAACCGACTCATCGTCGCCGCCGCTCCAACCATCGGCATGCTCGTTTTCACGATGTATCTCCATCATGTGACGGGCATCTGGTTCGCGTGGTCGAGGATGCACGCCGCGTGGGGCCGCGTGTTCGGCGGCGGTCTGTCGGGTTTCGCGGAGGCGATCGGCCGAGCACGCGGGCTCGAGGTGGTTGTGTCGCATCCTTACGACGCGCTCAACGCCCTCGGCTTGCTCTTTGCTCTCGCGCTCCTCGTGCCCGTGTGGCGGCGCGTCGGCCGGCCGTGGGGGGTATTCGTCCTAATCAACGTGCTGGCGCCGCTCTCGGCTGGCGGCGTCCTGTCGATGGGACGACTCACGTCGACCCTGTTTCCGCTCTTTCTGGCGTTCGCCGCCGTGCTTCCGCCCCGCAGCGTCGCACCGGTCGTCGCCGTCAGCGCCGCGCTGCAGGGCGTCCTCGCAGCGCTGTTCTACACGTGGAGAGAGCTGTACTGACGCTTCAGGTGTCTGGGTTCGCAGGTTTCCGGTTTCAGGCCGTTCCGGGATTCCGGCCGCCGGGAACAGGGAACTGACGTGGAACCAGGAACCTGCGAACCCGGAACGCGATGAGAGCGGTGTTCTATAATCCACCCAGATTGATGGGGTTCACGCAAGCGCGTCGGCTTGTGCCGCTGGTCGTGATTCTGCTGTATGTGTGCCTCTCGACCACTGGCTCCTCCTCGGGCGTTCGCCAGGCACCCGACGCGACATCGTTCGCCCGCGCCGCACGGCGAGCGCTCGCCCACGGTCAGATCGCCGAAGCGGAGGCGCTCGCGAAAGCGAGGCCGGCAGGCGATCCGTCCGCGGCAGCCGTCCTTGCCCAGATTGCGAACATTCAGGGGCATTCCGACGATGCGCTGCAGCTGCTCGAGGGAGTCGCGGCAAAGGATGAAGGTGGTCCGGCGGCGTTGGAGCTCGGGCTCCTGCATCAGCAGCTTGGTCATGGCGAAGTGGCTGCCCGGTTGCTCAACAGCGTGTATCGGCGCTCGGTGGACCTCTCCGACGGCGAGGGTATGTTCCGCGCGGCACGCGCTGCGCAGGCGCTCGGCCGCGCTCACGACGCGAACAATTTGTACCGGGCCGCGTCGGCAGCGACCCACGATCCGGCCGTCGACACCGCGTGGGGCACGTTGTGGCTGCAGACCTACGACAACGGCGAGGCGCTCCGATCGTTCAACGACGCGATCAAGGCTGACCCGCAGTGGGCGCCCGCACACGTGGGAGTCGCGCGCGCACTTGCGGACGAAGATCCGCCGGCAGCCGCGGCCGCTGCGAACCGCGCGCTCGAAATCCATCCTCAGCTCGCAGACGCACACCTCGTCCTTGCCGATCTCGATCTCGACAACACGAGGTACGACGATGCGCGCGGTCGGATTGAGAAGGTGCTCGCGATCAACGCATCGCATCTGAAGGCTCGAGCGATGCTGGCTTCGATCGCGTACGTGCGCGACGATCGCGCGGCGTACGACGCGGAAGTCAAGCGCGTACTCGGCATCAACCCGGCGTACAGCGACGTGTATCGCGTCGCTGGCGATCTCGCGGCCCGCAATTACCGGTTCGACGAAGCCGTTGCGCTCACGCGTCAGGCGGTCGCGCTCGATCCGTCGAACGGCCGCGCGTGGGGCGATCTCGGCCTGCACCTGATGCGAACGGGCGACGAGCCCGAAGCGCGGAAGGCGCTCGACAGCGCATTCAAAATCGATCGTTTCGACCGGGTGACGTTCAACCTGCTGGCGTTGCTCGACAAGCTGGACAAGTTCGACGTCGTTCGTGATGGCGATCTGGTTTTCAAGTTCCAGCCCGACGAGACCGCCGTGCTGCGCGAGTACGCGATCCCGCTCGCACATGAAGCGCTGAAGGCGCTCACAGCCAAGTACGAGTTCACGCCAAAAGGACCGATTCTGATTGAGATCTTTCCGGTCCACGACGATTTTGCCGTTCGCAATCTCGGTCTGCCTGGCCTCATCGGCGCACTCGGCGCTTGCTTCGGCCGCGTCGTCAGTGTGGATTCCCCGCGCGCGCGGCAGCCCGGAACGTTTTCCTGGCAGGAGACTCTCTGGCACGAGCTGACGCACGTCATCACGCTCCAGATGTCCGCCCAGCGCATTCCGCGCTGGCTGACCGAAGGGATCTCCGTTTACGAAGAAGGGCGCGCGCGGCCGGAGTGGGGGCGCGACATGGAGGTGCCATTTGCTCTCGCGCTCGAGCACGACAAGGTCCTGAAGTTGAAAGATCTGAACTCCGGCTTCACGCGGCCTGACACCATCGCGCTCGCGTATTTCCAAGCCTCGCTGGTCGTCGACCACATCGTCGCGACGAAGGGTCAGGCGGCGCTCAACGCGCTCGTGCGCTCGTACGCACAGGGCGGCGAGGGGGAAGCGGCGCTCCAGAAGGCCCTTGGCGTGACCTTCGATCAGCTGCAGGCGTCGTTCGACAAGGCGGTTGAGGCGCGCTTTGCGGGCCTTCGCGCGGCGCTTCGCGAGCAGAAGCCGCGCAGCACGTCCGAGGACCTCGAGGCGCTTCGCGCGGCCGCGGCCGCGCAGCCCGGCAGCTACCGCGCGCAGCTCGCGCTCGGGCAGGCGCTCGCCGCACAGGGCGATCGTGCCGCGTTCGAGCCGCTCGAGAAAGCGGCTACGCTCGTGCCGGTGGCCACCGGCGACGACAGCCCTCACGCGATCATGGGCCGGCTCGCCGAGCAACTTGCAGATACTGCACGTGCGATGAAGGAGTACCAAGCGCTTCTCGCACAGGACCACACGGCCGTCGAGCCCGCGCGAAAGCTCGCCGCGCTCGCCGAAAAGGCGTCTGATCAGCAGGCGCTTGGAATCGCGCACGATCGCATCGTCTCGATCGATCCCTTCGACGCGCAGGGGCACACCGGCCTCGGCCGCATCGCTCTGACGAAGCGAGATGCGGCGACGGCCACGCGCGAGTTCAAGGTCGCGCTCGCAATCGGGCCCGCCGATCGCGCCGCGGCGCACTGCGATCTGGGCGAGAGCTATCTGATGGCGGGTCGGTCGGCCGACGCGAAGCGCGAGGCGCTCGCCGCCCTCGAGATCGCGCCAAGCTTCGAGCGGGCGCAGGAGCTGCTGCTGAAATCGATTGAAGGCAAGGGGCAGCCCGAGGTCCGCCGATGACGCGTCCCCGCGTCCGCCTCGTTCCTGCTGCCGCCGCCGGCGCCGTGTTGCTGTGGGCCGCGTTCACGTCGTCTCCACGCTCTGCCGACGCTCAGAACCCCACAATGCCCGACTCACGTTTCGCCGGACTGCAGTGGACGTTTGCGCGGATTCGCTATGATGCGTGGACGCTTCCCCCGGGGCGACGCTACGACATCTTCGATGAACCCTGGACGATCGATTATCCTGCCGCGGAGCAGAACCTGTCCCGTCGCTTGAAGACCGTCACCTCGATCCAGGTCAACGATCCGGTCGTGCTCACGATCGAGGATCCGAACCTCTGGAACTATCCCTGGATCTACATCGTCGAGCCGGGCAACCTGCGGCTGCGCGAAAGCGAGGTGTCAATCCTCCGCGAGTTCCTCCTGCGCGGCGGTACGCTGACGTTCGACGACTTTCACGGCCCGATCGAGTGGACGAATCTCGAGAACGAGCTGAAGCGTGTTTTCCCGGACCGGAAGATCATCGATCTTCCCCCGCACCACCCGATTTTTCATTGTTTCTACCAATTCGATGAATTCCCGCAGACACCGGGCCTCGGCTCGTTCCTGCAGGGTCGAACCTGGGAAAAGGGAGGCTACCAGGCGCATCTCCGTGCGATCGAGGACGACACGGGACGAGCGATGGTGCTGATCAACTGGAACACCGATATGGGCGACGGGTGGGAATGGTCGAATGCGTCCGACTATCCGGGATACGTGAAGTACACGGCCCAGGCGTACCGGATGGAGATCAACGAGATCATCTATTCACTGACGCACTGAGTGCGAACCCGGCTTTGGGCTCTTGGCGACCGTCGGCTTCGGTCTCGCCGGCCGTTGCGAGGCCTAAAGCCAAAAGCCTAAAGCCCAAAGCGGCCCAGAGCCCTGAGCCTAGAGCCGAGAGTCGATCGCCACTATGGACATCACGTCCGTCCGCGCGAAGTCGGACACGTTATCGCAGACTGACCTCGCGGCTGTTGCCGAGCGCGTGGCTCTCGGCCGCGAGCGCATCCTCACCGAAATCCGCAAAGTCATCGTGGGCCAGGACGAAGTGATCGACCAGGTCCTGATGGCCCTTTTCACGGGCGGGCACTGCCTGTTGACTGGCGTTCCCGGTCTCGCGAAGACGCTGCTGATCAAAACGGTCGCGCAGATCCTGGATCTCTCGTTCAAGCGGATCCAGTTCACGCCCGATCTCATGCCGGCTGACATCACCGGCACTGAGGTGCTCGACGAGCAGAACGGGCACCGCATGTTGCGCTTCGTCTCCGGGCCTATCTTCGCGCAGATCATTCTGGCCGACGAGATCAACCGCACACCGCCGAAGACGCAGGCTGCGCTCCTCGAGGCGATGCAGGAGTATCACGTCACCGCATCGGGTCGCACCTACCAGCTCGATCGCCCGTTCTTCGTGCTCGCGACGCAGAATCCGATCGAGCTCGAGGGCACGTACCCGCTGCCGGAGGCCCAGCTCGATCGCTTCATGTTCAACATCACGCTGACGTACCTCACCGAGGACGAAGAGGTCCGCGTCGTGACGCGGACGACAGGGGTCGACATGCTCGTGCCGTCGCGCGTGCTGTCGGGTCCCGACATCCTCGAGATTCAGCAGCTGGTCCGCCAGGTTGTCGTTGCCGAGGACATCGCGCGGTACGCGGTCCGGCTCGTCGACGCATCGCGCCCCGGGCGTCAGACGGATTACCAATTCGTGCGCGAGTGGATCAAGTGGGGCGCCGGGCTGCGCGCGTCCCAGGCGCTCATCCTCGCGGGCAAGGCGCGGGCGCTGCTGCACGGCCGGTACCACGTGTCGGTCGCCGACATCAAGGCACTGGCGCGTCCGGTTCTACGCCACCGCGTCATTCCAAACTTCTATGCTGAGTCCGAGCGCATCACAGCCGACAACCTCGTGGAGCGTCTGCTCGAAGCCGTCCCCAGCCCACGCAGCGGAATGTAGTCATGCCGCCGACCTCCGGCTCGCGCGACCTGAGATTCCTCGATCCTGCGGTTATCGTGCGGCTGGGGACGATGGAGCTGAAGGCGCGGACGGTGGTCGAGGGCTTCCTCTCCGGTCTGCACCGCAGCCCCTACAAGGGTTTCAGCGTCGAGTTCGCCGAGTACCGCCAGTACATTCCGGGCGACGATCTCTCGACGCTCGACTGGAAGGTGTACGCGCGAAGCGACCGCCACTACGTCAAGAAATTCGAAGAGGAAACGAACCTCGAATGCCATTTGCTGCTCGACGTGAGCGCCTCGATGGCGTACCGCGGAACAGCGCCGATGAGCAAGCTGGAATATGCGTCGGTGCTGGCCGCTTCGCTCGCGTTCTTGATGAACCGGCAGCGTGACGCAACCGGTCTGATCGCGTTCGACGATCGGATCGTGTCGCGACTCCCGGCCGCCGCTCGACCGGGCCACCTTCATGCGCTGCTCCTGGCGCTCGAGCACCTGGAGCCTGGCAAGCGATCCGACGTCGGCCGGCCACTGCATCAACTCGCGGAGGCGCTGACGAAGCGCAGCTTGATCGTACTCATCTCGGATCTGCTCCACGAGGCCGATGCGACCATCAAGGGCCTTCGTCACCTGAAGTTCAGGGGATCGGATGTCATCGTGTTCCAGATACTGGATCCGAACGAGTTGACGTTCCCGTTCCGCGGCGCATCGCGGTTCAAGGATCTCGAGAGCGCTGATGAAATCGTTGCCGACCCGTCCACGATTCGGACGGCGTATCTCAGAGAGCTCGCCGGGCTGACGCTCAGATACGACCGAGAGCTGCGGGGATCGGGGATCGACTACGTGCAGCTCGACTCGTCGCAGCCGCTGGACTTTGCGTTGATTGCGTACTTGGGAGCACGCTCGAGGAGGAAGTAGCTTCGAGAAGCGACCTCAGGCGTTTTTGACCGATCGTAAGCAGCACAATGGCTTTTCTCTATCCAGCGTTCCTCATTGGCGCAATCGCGATCGCCCTCCCGATCATCCTCCACCTCCTGCGGCGCGATGTGGCGCCCGAGGTGCCGTTCACGGCCGTCCACCTGCTTCGCAAATCTCCGATCGAGCGATCGAAGCGTCGTCGGCTGCGCGATCTGTTGCTGCTTGCTGCCAGAATTGGCGCGCTGATACTGCTGGCGACCGCCTTCGCCAGGCCCTACCGCGCGGATGCGACCGCCGGCTCCGGCGCGGTAATCGTCGCGCTCGATCGTTCGTACAGCATGACCGCGCCGGGACGTTTTCCGCACGCACAGGAGCTCGTGCGGACGGCAATCGATAACGCCGGCGCGGCCCGCGTGGCGCTCCTCGCGTTCGACGAGCGCGTCGACGTCGTGTCGCCGCTCGGGACGGGCGCCGAGGCACGCGACGCCTTGAAGGGACTGCACCCCGGCTTTGCCGGTACGCGCTACGCGCCGGTGATCGCGAAAGCCGTCGAGATTGCCGACGGCGCGCCGGTCAGGGTTGTGATCGTCACTGACCTGCAACGGGCCGGCTGGGAAGACGAGCAGCCGGTCGTGATCCCCTCGACTGTCGGCGTCGATGTTGCCGATAGCGGTGAACCGACCGAGAACGCGGCTGTGGTCCAGGCGCGCGTGCAGCCGGGAACGGTTCTCGCGTCGATTCGAAACAGCGGCCGCAGCACGTTCTCCGGAAACGTCCGAATCAGTTTGGATAACCGTGATGTCGCAAGCGGCACTGCAACGGTGCCGGCGGGCGCGACGATCGATGTGCCGATCCGATATCAGGCGCCGCGCTCCGGCACACTGAACGTCTCGATCGATGACCCACGCGGCTTCGCGACGGACAACCGACGTTTCGTGTTGCTCGACCCGTTGCCGCGGCGTCCCGTGCTCATCGTGACCGCGAGCGGCGCGGCCGGCCAGTCCGGCTTCTATCTGTCCCGAGCGCTCGCAGCGACGGACGGCGAGGATGATGCCCTCGACGTCGACGTGGTCGCCGGGTCAGCGCTGGCGGGCCTGTCGGCCGAGGAGCTCTCGCGGCGTGCGGCTGTCGTCCTTCTCGCGACGCGCGGGATCGATCGCCGCGGGCGAGAGGTCATCAGCAACTTCGTGCGTTCAGGCGGCGGTCTGATTGTCGCCGCCGGGCCTGACGCCGAGCCGTCCGTTGTTTCCGGTCTGGTGAACGGCGCGAGCGAGCCCCGGGCGATCGACCCGGGAGATCATGCACTCGCGCTATCCGCGACCGACCTTCGACATCCGGTGTTTCAGCCGTTTGGGGGTCTCGTAGCGAACCTGGGTCACGTGCGCTTCAATCGCGTGTGGCGCCTGAAACCCGAGGGCTGGGACGTCGCCGCAACCTTCACCGATGGCACGCCCGCCTTGCTCGAGCGAGCCGAGGGGCGCGGGCGCCTGGTCTTCTTTGCGTCAGACCTGGACCGGAGGTGGAATGATTTCCCGCTGCACCCCGCGTTCGTGCCGTTCGCAATTGAAACCGTCCGGTACGCGATGGGGCAGAAACAGCATGAGCGGGAGTACTCGGTTTCGCAGGTACCTTCAGGTGTGTCACCGGTCCCTGGCGTCTACCGCATTCCTCCGGCCAACCGCGCGATTGTCGTCAACGTCGATCCACGCGAGTCAACGGTTGAACGAATCACCCGCGAGGAGTTCGGGAAGATGCTGCGGCGCGTCGACGCCGCTCCGGCATCGCCGGCGATCATTCGCGCGCAACAGCTCGAAGCGCGGCAGGGATACTGGCGCTACGGGCTCATCCTGATGCTCGCGGCGTTGGTTGGAGAGTCCTTCGTGGGACGCGCGCGATAGTCCGGCTTTGGGCTCGAGGCTTTCGGCTTTACGCTTGAGTTATCCCGCGATGAGCGTTCTGTGAGCAGTCAGTGAAGGCGGCACGAGAAATGGCTGTCGAAGCGAGTTTGCATCGCGGCCCAAAGCAGAGAGCCCTGAGCCAAGAGCCTTCCGCGCATTTGGCCGTAAACGTCAAGTTATGTCTGACTCCCGCGCTGCGCTGAACGCATTCATCGTGCGCGTGAGGCGACGATGGTTCGCGCAGGTGTTGCTGCGCACGATCGGCCTCGCCGCGACAGGGGCCGCGGCGCCGATCCTCGCCTCGCTGGTCGTGACCCGCCTGCTTCGGCTCGAGGGGCGTCCGCTTGTCCTGCTCGCATTCGTGACCCTGCTGCTTTCGCTTGGCGCCGTCGCCTTCGTGGTGCTTCGTATGCAGCGGCGGCCAGACGACCGGCGTGTCGCGCGATTTATCGAGGAGCGTGCGACGACGACGGGCGTACAGCCGATGGATGACGCGCTCGTGAGCGCGGTCGAGGTCACGTCCAGTG
>JBKPCD010000286.1:0-19633 GCA_046727175.1 Acidobacteriota bacterium
TCTTCACCTCGATCCCCGACCTGGCGCGGAAGATTCGTCGATACATCGCTCGGTACAACGACGATCCCAAACCGATCCGCTGGATTTACAGCAACCCAGCGCATCGAATTACTAGTGATTCAGCTGAAACAGTCCACTAGCCCTTTGAGCCGCGTCTATCCGAGGAATGGTTTGCTATTCTGAGACACACCGTCTGTCGCCAGACCGGCTCACGAAAACGTCTGCTATCCGTCCCGGTCTGATAGGATGCTTGACGGGTTCGGTTCGATCGAGACCAGCGTGAGTGCCCCAGCCCGTCCGCGAGCAGACCGGTTCGATTGCTCCTGACATCGAGCCCGCCCACAATCACCGCGTTGGAATCGTTCCCGAAGTTCAACCCCACGGCATTGCCATGAATGACGAATTTCGCCGTGCCGAACGGCGAGACGATAGTGCCGCCGGCGGGCAGAAAGATCCCGTCGCTCCCGTTGCC
Source organism: Acidobacteriota bacterium (assembly GCA_046727175.1). Taxonomy (GTDB): domain Bacteria; phylum Acidobacteriota; class Vicinamibacteria; order Vicinamibacterales; family 2-12-FULL-66-21; genus JBKPCD01. The sequence goes on from JBKPCD010000286.1 coordinate 473, forward strand.
GCTGCTCGTGATGACGCTCGCGCCACTCCCGGGGAAGCTGCTACCAAGCACTTCCAGGCTCCCTGTGGCCAGACCGGCTAATTTGTTACCGGTCGCTGTCAGCGTGCTCCCCTGAGACTCGGTGAACCCGAAGATTGCTAACTGTGAACCGCCAACCGTTAACCCGAAACCGCCGTTCTCACTCACTTGGACCGCTGCGCCACGCAATTCGAGGATCGATCGACCACTCACGTCTGCGCCGTTCCCCGTGTTGTCCGTGATTCTGATCGTGCCTTTCATGACTGCAGCCGACGTCGTGAAGACGTCCAGGCCGATACGGTTCTGCCGAGTTGTGCAGTCGATGAGGGTTGCCGTGGATCCATCGGCGACAGCGATTCCGGCCAACGCGTTGTGCTCGACGCTCACATCGCTCAGCGTGAACGCCGATCCCCGAATGCCGAGGATGCCTTCGCCGGGTCCGTTCTGCACGGTCAAACCCTTGACGACGACGCCCTGGGCCCCGTCGATCATGACCACAGCTGAGAACTCCAAAGGTCCTCCGCCTCCGCCATCGAGGACGGTCAGGCCCTGGCCGTCGATAGTGACTCGATCCGTCGTCACTCTCACGCGCTCCTGACACGTGCCGGATAAACGGAAGATGTCTCCTGGGTTGGCATGCTCCAGCGCTTTTGCAAGGCTCTGCCCTCCGGCACAGTTCACCGGTTTTTCGGCCGCTGCACTGGGCGTTCCGCTGAGCGCAACCGCCGCGATTGCGACGCACATCGAATGACGGAATGTTGCGTAAGTCATCTGGGTACTCCTTGAGTCGGTCACGTCGAGGATGGACCCGGGCAACCCGGCAAGTCACAGGGATTCGCTAGGGAATCGACAGGAGTTGCGCGCCACTGAGATGAGGCGTAAGGTGCATCTCTGCCCCTGGACGGAAACCATGGGAAAGCCCCCGGTTCTCCTGACGATCGTTGCGCTTGCCGTGGCAGTCGTCGATTGCTGCCCGGCTTTTGCCCAGGGGTCGACGGGAAGCATCTTCGGCACCGTGATGGACGCGTCGGGTGCGTTTCTGCCCGGTGTTCACGTCACCTGCGCGAGCCCTGCGCAGATGGGCATCCAGTCCGTGAACACGAACGATCGTGGCCAATACCGATTCCCGATGCTCGCCCCTGGGACCTACAAGCTCTCCTTCGAGCGACCCGGCTTCGCGACATTGGTGCGCGAAGACATCGTCGTCAACGTCGAGTTCGCAGCGGAGGTTGACGTCCAACTCGCGCTCGCGACCGTGCAGGACACGATCGTCGTTCGCGGCGATTCACCGCTCATCGATACGCAGCACACGACTATTCAGAATTCATTCACGAGTGAGACACTAAAGACCCTTCCAACCGCCCGTGATCTGATGTCCCTCATCGGCCTCTTGCCGGCGACCATAGTAAGTGTCCACGACGTAGGCGGTTCGACTGCCGGGACTCAACCCGTGTATCTCACCTATGGACGAGTCAGCTTCCAGCAATTTCAGAGTCGCATTCAGCTGGATGGGATCAACACGACCGACGGGGGTTTTTCAGGCTTGTATTTTGATTATGGCGCTTTTCAGGAAGTGCGGCTCGGCTCCTCGTCGAACGATGCCTCGATGCCCAACCCTGGCCTTCAGGTGAACGTAATAGTTAAATCAGGCGGCAATCAGTTCAGAGGCGACGCCTACGTCGATTTCGGGGGCGCCGCGCTTCAGGCTGACAACGTTGATGAGCGTCAGCGCCGGCAGGGCGTCGGGCAAGGGACGAGGATTCAAAGATACTACGATCCGAACGTAAGTATCGGCGGTCCTATCAAACGAGACACCTTCTGGTTCTTTACCTCTGTACGAAATCAACATCTCGCAACGGTTGTAACTGGCTTCCCCGTCGAAGCGCCCGGTGGAGGGCCCGACGCGCTCGTTCGGCTGCAGAATCTCACCTACAAGCTCACATACCAGCCACGCCCACGCTCCACACTGGCTCACTCGGTTCAGTTCGGACGGCGGTACGAGCCGTATCGCGATGCAAGCAGCACGAGTTACCGGGATGCCGTCGGTGACCACGACGGCCTCTCGTCGGCGGGAAACGTCGAATGGCGAGCCATCGTCAGCCCCTCATTCTTTATGACGGCGAGAGTGTCCGCATTTGGCTCGGATACTCGAGCAGAACCCTATGGCATAGATGGACAGGTGGCAGCGAATGTCGCGCCCCGGCGATTCGAGTTTGGCACCGGGAATTCGGCTGGCGGGTTCGAGTCGTTCGAGATGGCGCGCCGTCGCCGGCAACTCGAATGGACCGGGACGCTGTTCGAGGAGAACTGGCTGGGCGTCAGTCAGAACATCACAATGGGTGCGCTCACCGAGAGGGAAACGACGGATCAGGAACGGACCGGCCACAAAGACAGTCTCAGATTGCGTTTTCAGAGTCCAGCGGGGCTGCCAGATTTCACCGTTCCATTTCAGGTACAACTCTACAACCATCCGCTAGCGTCGAGCGATCGCCTCTGGCACCATGGCGCGTTCGTCCAGGATCAAGTCGCGCTCAGCGCCCGATGGACGCTCAACATTGGCGTGCGTTGGGACTCTTACTCCGCCGATTATCCGCAGCAACCATTGTACGAAGGCCCTTTCACCGATTTTTTCTATCGAGGACAACCGCTGTCGAACGGCTACAGCATTCCTGCAGCGCCCTTCGGCGATATCGTGCCCGCACGAAACTACATCATCCGATATAGGAAGGCATTCGGTCCGAGAGTCGGAGTCGCATGGAAGATACGAGGAAGTGGCAACGCAGTGCTCAAGTCGAGCTGGGGACGCTACTACAGCGATCCAGGCACCACCATCTCGCGCGACATCAATCCGCTGCAGACCACGAGCTACATATTCAGGTGGACTGACGGCAATGCGGATCGACTGTTCCAGCCCCACGAGCTCGGCTCCTTTGTCACGAGCACAGGTGGTGCATTAAATGGCATTGCCCCCGACATTCAGCACCCGTACACGGACAACGCGGATGTATGGCTGGAGCGGCGTGTTCGGTCGAATCTCTCGGCCAGGCTGGGGTTCATCTACAAAAGGTCGAACAACAATTGGGAGCTCACCGAACGGAATCGCGTGGCGGCGCTCTTCTCCGAGAGCAGGCAGTTCACCGACCCGGGCCCGGACGGCAAAGAGGGAACTTCCGATGATCGCGGCAGCTATACGGCTTTCGATATCCCGCCCGACGAACTCGTTCCGAGCGTCAAGGAGTGGCAGACGCCGGCGGATTATGACGAGGCGTTCAAAAACATCGAAGTCGCGCTGGATAAGCGCCTGTCACATCGATGGTCGTTCTCAACGAGCTTCATGAACACCTGGGTGCACCGCTTGGAGAATGGCCACCCGGACAATCCGAATGAAGCGATTAATAACGTGGTCCGTGTCTTTGGCTGGACCTTCAAGGCATTCGGTACCTATCTGGCGCCGCATGGTATCCGGATCTCTCCAGTGGTCCGGCATCAGGCGGGACGGCCCTCGGGACGATTTCTGTTGACCAACCTGCGGGCTGGCGTCTTCTCCATCAGCATGGAGCCGGCCGGTAGGTATCGAGAGGACAACCGGACGATCTTCGACGTCCGCGTGGAGAAGCAGTTTCGTCTTAGTAAGGTGAGGACTCTTGGAATGTTCGTCGATGTATTCAACATCCTCAATTCGAACGCGGCACAGGCCCAGGACGTCTTCACCGGAAGACGGACGACAGTCATCGACGGCGAGGCGATCGAGTATCAGCGGTTCCTGCGTCCGCTGATCATTCTCCCGCCGCGCATCTACCGAGTTGGCGCCAATCTCTCGTTCTGAGCAGGCGGCCTGGCATCGCAGGTTGGCCCTCCAGAGTTCGGCCGGTGCCTCGCGGTACCTCACGCACACGACTCGATCGTCGCGGGAGACGTCGAATCTCGTATCGATGAAGAATGGTCCCACTGTTCCAACCCTTTTCTCGTCGCGTCCATCACGGGCGATCGACCAGAGTTCCCGATGCCGCGAGCGAGGGTTTGTTGGGCGAAGGAAAAAGATCCGCGAGCTGTCCCCGGACGGTCTGGGGGTCCATCCAGTTGCGATGACCTGACACTCCCCGGGTCCTGCGGGACATGAAAGAACCTTCCCCGCGTTGGCACCCAAGATCGTCTTCCCATCTCGGGACCACCGAAAGTGTCCGAGCAGTCGGTCGAGGACGGTCTCCGATCCGCTGGCGAGAGTACGAATGACGGTTGCTGTCGGTTGTGTGCCATCCAGCCGTTGATATGCGACCAGATTGCCCGAAGGGTCGGCCTCGGCCCAGTTCTGCACGTCCCACTCGCCGAGCCGCATCGACTCTCCACCCGTCACGGCGATCTTCCGGAAAGACGCGTCCGGACGAGATCTCGTGAACAACAGAAACGCGTCGTCTGCCGACCATTGTGGCGTGAAGGTTCTCTGTCCCGCCGTATGCGTGACTTGGCGTAGCTCCTGGCCATCCACTCTTATCGTAAAGAGTTGGATATCCGCCTCAACCTGTCAGCTCTTTCACTTTCCAGCAATTCAGGCGCGATGTAGGCCAGCGTGCCAGTGATTTGTGCCACTTCGACTGTCGCCGTACTCTCGGGCGATACCTCGAGGCCCTCGTCGCACAGCCGCCGCGCAAGACCGAAATCAAGCACCTTGACGCGGCCCTCAGAGGTAATCATCACGTTGCTGCTCTTCAGATCACGATGCAGGATGCGCCGATCGTGTGCGTGTGCGATGGCGTCGGCAATTTGGATCGCGTAGCGGACAGCCACCGGCAGCGGCAGCCCGCCCGTGGCAATCAGATCGCGCAGCGAACGGCCTTCGACGAACTCCATGATCATGAAGGCTTCGCCATCAGCCTCCCCCACTTCGTGGATTGTGCAGATAGCGGGTGGTTCAGCGCAGATGCGGAACGCGCTTCACGAAGAAGGGTGCGTCGCCGTGCGGCGTTGTCGTTGTGCCCTTCGTGGAGCACTTTGAGCGCCACGAATCGATGGAGTCTTGGATCGTAGGCGCGGTAAACTGCGCCCATTCCACCTTCGCCGAGCAGGCTGAGGATCTGGTAACCGCCGAGTTCGGTGCCCGTGGCGACGACCATGTCGTGGAACCCGCGAGACGCACATTATCGCCGCAGGCGCCTGCGTCGGTCTGCCGAGATGCGGCGGAGCACGCGCGATTTGTGACCCTACCCGCGGGGACCGTTTACTGCGTCCCGGTCTTCACAAAACTTTCGTGCTCCTGCTGGAGCTGCTCGCGCGCCAGCTGCGCATCGAGCACGAGGATGCGATGGCGGAACGTGACCGATTCGCCCGGCTTCAGCGTGAACGTGACGGGTTCCTGCTTCGGATCGTACCCGCGCCGCCCGAACGGGTTCGCGGCGAAGAGGCCGTAGCCGCGCGCGTGCCAGTACGTCGGGTATCCGTGATTCGACGGATGGTCCAGGATTGCCACCGTCACAGGCCTTCCATCGATCGTTCCCGTCAGGCCCATCCACGGACCTCGCGTGCCCCACACGTCTTCACCCGTCTTGCCGTTGCTGCCGATGTACCGCCCCGTTACGCCGGTGTTGTCCAGACGCGGCACCGACTCCTTCTCACCCTTCGCATCGACGAAGACCTCAGGTTCCTTCGACGGGTGCTCGAGCGCGCGCGCGACCCGGATGCCGAAGGCACCCTCCTTGGTGTCGTTGAACGTCACCGGTTTGTCGGCGGCCGTCCACGTGGTGATGCGATCGATCGTGCGGCGACCTGAGGCTCCGGAGAAGACGAACCGCGTTTCCTCGCGCAGCAACGTCGCGTCAGGCACGACCCAATCCGCCCTGACGGTCAGCTCGCCGTGGTCGGCGCCGCTCGCGACGTGCGCGACCGCCTTGTGGACGATCGTCCCCATCTTCGGCATATCCTCCTTTGGCGTGGCATAGGAGTGGCCCCAAAAGTCATACCCGTTCACGTCGCCGTAGTTGAACCAGTGCCCAACATGGTGGGGATGGTCGGTTCGCTCGCCCGGCCTGGGATCGAGCGGGAAGCCGCGCGTCACGAGCGCGCCACTCGCGGAGCGGATCGGGTAGAGCACCGGCTTTTTCACGGTGTCTGGGTAGACGTACGACGTGAACGGCTGGCCGCCAATCACGACGTCCACGCGTCGATCGGCCGGGCGATCGGTAACCGTAACCGCCCGATCGTCAGTACGGACGGAAAGGGACGCGGCGGCAGCAAATGCGCCGGCAAGAGCAACCACTCCGAGAACTGGCTTCAACATGAACGGATCCTACCGCACGACGCGGCAGGGTGACGCCCAGGGATTTGGCACATCAGTTCCGTGCACCGGGAAAACATCCGTATATACTTCAGTTGCTCCCGCTCTGTGCGGGCTACCATTCGGAAACATGCCATGCTGACCCGCCGCGATCTCTTGTCGAAGGCCATTGCGCTGGGCGTTGTCAGCGCCGGCACCCTGCTCCCGTCGCAGATTGCCGAGGCGTGGGATTGGAGCGATCAGCATCCCCGGACGGTCACGCCGCCGGCGGAGCTCGGACCCTTCTACAAGCGAGACGCCCCGAAGGTCACACGTCTGAGCCAGACAGGCGATCCGGGTCTGCCGCTGCACGTGACAGGACAGGTTTTCAACGCCCGCGGCGATGTGCTTCCCGGCGCAAAGATCGAAATCTGGCACGCGGACCACGAAGGTCACTACGATCTTCGCGGCTATCGCTATCGCTCGACATTGACCTCCGGTGAAGACGGCAAGTACGAGTTCACATCGGTGATGCCGGGCCACTATCCCGCACGCGTTTGCCAGCACGTGCACTACCTGGTCACCGCGCCCGGCTGCAAGCCGCTCGTCACTCAACTCTATTTCGCGACCGACCCGGCGTTCGACGGCGACCCCGGCCGCAACTACACGCGCGATCCGCTGATCTGGAGCCGGGAGTTGGTGCGGCACGTGACAATCAAGGGAGATCCGAAGCAGATGACGGCTGTCGTTCGCTTCGAGCTGGTGCTCGATCGGCTGTGACGCTCGCGGCTGCGCCCCGTATTCTTCTGTTTGCCGTCTTGACGGCGATGCCCACCCCCGCCGGGCCTCCGGCGAGGTTCGCCGACGAGTCTGCGGCGCGAAGGCCGTCGCAGTCTGCCGATCTCGCGATGACGATCGACGCACCCGCGGAAATCAGACTCGCGACGGTGTGTCATGGCGGGCATGTCGTGGGCGTGGGCAAGGACCCGAACGTGTACGTCTGGTCGATTCCCGCGGGTACTTTGACGGGCACGATTGCCGCAGGCGAGCGAGTCTCGACGCTCGCCTGCTCTCCCGACGGGCGCTGGATCGCAGCCGGTACGCAGTCAGGGCTGGTATTGTTGATCAACGCGCGCACGCGCGACGTTGCGCATCGGCTGACAGTCACTCAGCACTTGATCAACACGATTGTGTTTTCACCCGATTCATCGCTGCTCGCTGCGTGTCCGGATGATGGCCCCGCGCAGCTGTGGAACGTGGAGACGGGCAGCCGCGGCGCGGTGCTGCAGACGCCGGCCGGCGCATCGCTCAGCGTGGCCTTTTCGGCTGATGCCGACCGAATCGCGACAGCGGACGAGGACACGCGGGTTCGCCTCTCCGAACGCAGCGGCAAGCTCCTGCGCGAGCTGGATGCTGGCCTGCTCGCGTCAATGGACGTGGCATTCAGCGCCGACGGTTCGCAAGTCCTCGCTGCTGGCGTCGATCGCACCATCACGGTGTTCGACGCGAGCTCGGGAAACGTTGCCCGACGATCCGCGGCAGAAGCCGACTTGATGGGGTATCTGATGCGCCTTCCCGACGGTCACTCATTTGCGGTCTTGGAGCTCGATGAATTCACTCTGGCGCCCACGATGTTGAAGGCGTGGGACATTCGATCCGGTCAGTTCCGGTCACTCCTGTCCGCATCGGACGTGATCGGTGCGGCGATCGTCAGCAACGGACTGGTCGTCGTTACCGCCCGCGGTGACAAGCGGCGCCTGGAGATTCGAACCGTCCGGTAGTCATTCGTACTGCCTGACAGCGCGGGATCGATACGCGCCCCCGACGCGCGCGAACCACAAATCCAACCGCGTTCGCCAGTACGTGCGGAGGCTGACGCATGCAACCTCTCGCGAACATTCTCGACCGTGTCAGCGATGCGTTCGTGGCCCTCGACAAGAACTGGTGCTACACCTACGTGAACCAGCAAGCAGCCAGCCTCTTCGGTCGTCGCCCCGAGGACCTGATCGGACGGCACATCTGGACGGAGTTTTCTGAAGGCAGGGGGCAACCCTTTCATCTCGCCTACGAGAAGGCGATGGCCGAACAGATCTTTATCCAGATGGAGAACTACTACGAACCCTGGAAACGCTGGTTCGAAAACCGCATTTACCCCTCGCCCGAAGGGCTGTCGATCTTCTTTCACGAGATCACCGAGCGCAAGCTGGCAGAGCAAGAGGCCCGTGAAAACGCGCAGCTGCTCGCGGGACAGAATCACGTCCTCGAGCTGATTGCCCGAGGTACGCCGCTCCACGGCTCACTCGATGCGCTGCTGCGAGTCATCGAGGCGCAATGCCCGGGGCTGCTCGGTTCGATCCTGCTGCTCGATCCCGATGGGACTCACGTGCGGCATGGCGCTGCCCCAAGCCTCCCCGAAAGTTTCGTTCGAGCGATTGACGGCCAGCCGATTGGCCCCAAGGCCGGCTCGTGCGGGACTGCCGCCTTCCGCCGCGAGCCGGTCGTGGTCGAAGATATCGCCACGGATCCGCTCTGGGACGATTATCGTGCCGCGACGCTCCCGCACGGACTGCGGGCGTGCTGGTCCACGCCGATCTTCGACGGACAGCAGCGCGTGCTCGGCACGTTCGCCCTCTACTTCCGCACGCCGGGAAGACCCGCCGAGCGTCATCTGCGGCTTGTCGACCTCTGCACACACACCGCGGCGATTGCCATCGTCAAGCATCGCGAGCATCAGGCGCTGTTGGCGAGCGAGGAACGACAGCGCATCGCGGCCTCGAGCGGTCACATCGGACTCTGGGAATGGAACATCGCCACCAACCGTGTGGTGTGGAGCGACGAGCTCAAGGCGATCTTCGGCTGGCCGCGAGACCGGGAGGACCTGACGTTCGGGATGGTCCTGGACGCCATCCATCACGATGACCGGATGCGAGTCCAGAAGGCGGTCGCACGCGCGCTCGCCGATCGCTCGGGATACGACGAGGAGTATCGGATTGTCTGGGACGACGGCTCGGTGCGATGGATTGCCGGGAAGGGCCGCGCCGAGTACGACGCGTCGGGGACACCCATCCGGATGATGGGTGTGGCGCTCGACATCACCGACCGCAAGCGCGCTGAAGAAGAAGTGAGCAGACGGGAAGCGCAGTTCGCCGAAGCACAGCGCCTTGCGCACCTTGGGAGCTACGAGTGGGACGTTCGCAGCAACAAAGTGTATCGATCCGAGGAGCTCTGCAGGATTTTCGGACTGACGCGGGATCAATTCCCGCCGACGCTCGAGGGCTATCTGGAGCGGGTCCACGACGAGGATCGAAGTACGACTCGCGCGACGATCGAAAACGCGTTTCGCACGGCCACGCCGTTCGAATTCGAAGAGCGTATCGTTCGCCCTGACGGAACGGTCCGGATGCTCCACAGCCAGGGCACCTGGATTCTCGAGTCGACAGGGCGGCCATTGCGGCTGGTCGGCATTTGTCAGGACATCACGGAGCGCAAGAAAAGCCAGGAGCTCGAACGCGAGATTCATCAACGCAAGCATGTCGAGCAGCTGTTGCGCGCCAGAAACGAAGAACTGAAAGCCTTCGCGTACACCGTGTCTCACGATCTCAAGGCTCCGCTGCGCGGCATTGCCGGCTATGCAGCGGAACTGGACCGGCGCCACCGTGCCGGCCTGAGCGAACGTGCCCTTCACTGCCTGAAGCAGATTCTGACAGCCACGCACAACCTCGATCGCCTGATCGAAGATCTGCTGCACTACGCCCGACTCGACGCGGAAGCGCCCAGCGCCTCGCCGATCGACCTGGCTCGCATGGTTGAAACGATTCTGAAGGATCGGCACGCTACGATCCTCGGCCAGCGCGCCGAAGTGACGGTCAGCCTGTGCGTGACCAACGTCCGCACGTGGGAGCGCGGTCTGTTCCAGGTGTTGACGAATCTGATCGACAACGCGCTCAAATACAGCCGGGAGGCGAGTCCGCCATCGATTCGGATAGCGAGCCAAGAGCGTGTGGGTGCGTTTCTCCTCCTGATCGCTGATAACGGGATCGGGTTCGACATGAAGTACCACGACCGGATTTTTGGACTCTTCGACCGGCTCGTGCGGCAGGAAGAGTTCGAGGGTACGGGGGCTGGGCTCGCGATCGTCAAGAAGGTCGTCGACAAAACCGGTGGCCGGATCTGGGCCGAGTCAGCACCCGGAGCGGGTGCGACATTCTGCGTCGAATGGCCGCAGACTGCCGCGAGCGAGGATTGACGTGATCACGCCCGTACGACCGATCCTGCTGGTCGAGGACAATCCCATGGACCTGGACCTGACGCTTCAGGCATTGCAGGAGCACAGCGTCGCGAATCCAATCGTGGCGTGCAGGGACGGCGAGGAAGCGCTGCAGTATATCGAACAACACCGGTTGCCGAGCGATTCACGGATCCCGATCCTGGTTCTCCTCGACCTGCGCCTGCCGAAGGTCGATGGAATCGAGGTGCTGAGGCAGGCACGGGCGAACCCCGTATGGAAGCAGGTTCCGTTCGTCGTCATGACGACCTCTCGTGAGAACAGAGATATCGAGGCGGCCTACCAGCTCGGAGTGAACTCATACATCGTCAAGCCGGTTGATTTCGCGACGTTCACGGAAGTGGTCAAGACCATCAAAGTGTACTGGCTGCTCACGAATGAGCCGCCGTTTGCCGACAGCGGTACGCGGTGAGCCATGGCCGACATCCTGCGGGTCCTCTACGCCGAAGACAACCCTGCTGACGCGGATCTGACGAAGACACATTTCGAACTGAACGCGCCGGATTTCGAGCTCGAGGTCGTGAATACCGGAGAGCGTTGCCTGGCACGCCTGGAGGCGCGTGCCTGCGATGTTTTGCTGCTGGACAATCATCTGCCGGACATGGAAGGGACTGATGTTCTGAAACAGATGGCGCTGAGGGAGATCCCGGTGCCCGTCGTGATGGTGACGGGCGTGGGAGATGAGACGCTCGTGGTGCAGGTCCTTCGGCTTGGCGCGTCGGACTACGTGTCGAAACAACACTGGAACTACCTGGCGAAATTGCCGGTGGTGTTGAGACAGGCCGTGACCGAATACCGGCGGCTGCAGGCGCGCTCACAGGTCGTCGGCCGAGGGCCACGACGCATCCTCTACGTCGAGCGACATCCAGCAGACATCGACCTGACGCGAACGCATCTTTCGGAGGTCGCGGCGCATTTCACGATCGATGTGGTCCACACCGCCCGGGAGGCGCTGGCAGTGCTGCCAAAGGACACGATCGACTTGGTCCTTGCCGACCTGCGGCTGACGGATATGGATGCGCTGGAATTGTTGCGCGAGATGAAACAACGCGATCTGGGGGTGCCGTTGATCGTCATCACCGGAAAGGGCGACGAGCACCTGGCAGTGGCGGCATTGAAGCTGGGCGCTTCCGACTACATTGTCAAGCGTGAAAATTATCTGACGCAGCTGCCTTACGCGATCGAGAATGCCATTTTCCGCTCACACCTCGCGCAGGCCAATGAGCGCTTGCAGATCGAGCTGGCTGAGCGCGAGCGGCTCGCGACCGAAAACACTCGCCTGTTGCAGGATGCTCAGGCGGCGCTACGGGCGCGCGACGAGTTCCTCGCTGTTGCGGCGCACGAGATCCGTGGACCGCTGACGGCTATACGCCTGGGGATCCAGAGCCTGCAGAAAGGGAAGCTACAGGCATACGCGTTCCCGAAGGTGTTCGACATCATCGAGCGTGAAGACCGGAAGCTCGCCCAATTCGTCGACGAGTTGCTGGATCTGGGACGCGTTCGCGCAGGAACGTTTCAGTTCACACTCGAGGAGGTCGACCTCGAGGAGGTGGTCCGCGAAGTCGTCTCCCGATTCGGTGCAGAGCTGGCGCAATCGGGTTCATCGGTCTTGATCACCACCGAAGGTCGGCTCGTCGGCCGGTGGGACAGGTCCCGCCTCGGTCAAGTTGTCAACAACCTGTTGTCGAACGCGATCAAGTTTGGTTTGGGCAAACCCATTGACATCGCGATCACCGCAAACGAGGCCTGGGCGACGCTGCGCGTCAGAGATCGCGGCGCGGGCATTCCCCAAGAGCTGCAGGAGCAGATCTTCGAGCCGTTCCACCGCGAGCAGTCGGTTCGCAATTACGGCGGCTTGGGTTTGGGCCTGTATATCGTGCGGACGATCGTCGACGGTCTCGGTGGTCGCCTGGGTGTCGAGAGTGAGCCCGAGGCTGGCTCGACGTTGGTCGTCGATTTGCCCAAAGCAAGACACCCGTAATGCCTGCGAACCGACACATCCTGGTCGTGGATGACGATGAGGACATCCTGACGCTGGTGTGTCTCGTCCTCGAGTCGGAAGGGTATCGACCGACTCCCGCCAGAGACGGGATGGAAGCACTCCAGATTCTCAATGAGCGTGAACTTCCGTCGTTGATCCTCTTGGACATCATGATGCCAAGGATGAATGGAGTAGAGCTGGCGTTCGCCCTCAAGGCATCGCCTCGGTTCTCGACCATTCCTCTGATAGTCATGTCAGGGGACAACAACGCTCGTGAGAAGACCCGCACATGCTGTGCCCATGCTTGCCTGGTGAAGCCGGTCGATCTCGATCTGTTGCTGAGCACCGTGCAGCAGTTCACGTAGCCGGAGCGTCGCGAGTCGCTACTTCTTCGGAAACTTCGGGTCTGCCTTGATCTCGCGGATCTGCAGGATGTGCCGCTGCTCGTGCGTGGAAATCAGCAGCGCCCACTGATACGCGTCACATCCCTGGCGCGGCACGATGTGGCTCCGCAAGTCGTCACGCGTCGTCTTGACGTATTGCAGCAGCCGATCGTGATGCTGGCGGTACGCATCGAGGGCGGCGCGCAGATCGCGCAATTTTCCGGTCGGCCGTTCCGTTGGAATCGCCTGCTCCCGCCGCGTACGGTCGATGCCATACCAGAGGACGTCCGCATCGGTCATCGCGCTTGTCCGACCGCCGGCGGGCTGCTTCAGCGCCGACTGCAAGTCCTGCCAGTAGATCGGCGCAACGACGACGAGGTGTTCGACAACTTCGGCGATGGTCCACGCGTTCGGCTCGCGCCGGAAATCGATCTGGGCGGCGGTCAGGCCGGTCAGTTCGTCAGCCAGCCATGCCGCGGTCATCTCGAGATGCGCGACGAGGTGCTGACGTTCGATGTCCGTCATCGCTCCCGCCGCTGGCAAGCTCGCGCACACGAACCACGCGAGAACGGTTAGGGCTGTGGCTCTGAACATGTCCGCAGGATACTCCCAAGCTGAGATCGTGGGATGGTCGCATCTGGGCTCGTCGTGCGTTCCAATTGTGTCCGGATCCGCGAAGCGTCGTCCCACGGCCGCCTACACGGGAGCGCACGTCGCTATTCCTGATTGAGTGCGGGAACGGCACGGGCGTTGCTCATTCTGACGCGTTCGAAAGCGCATGAACAGTTTCTTTCAAGACGTGCAGGTGGCTGTCCGACAGATTGGCCGGCAGCGCGCGTTCTCCACAATCGTCATCGTCACGGTCGCGCTGGGTGTTGGCGCGACCACGACGTTCTTCTCGATTCTCAATGCGTTCGTGTTCCGTCCGCTGCCGTATTCAGATCCCGCGCGACTGATCTCGGTGCACGCTGCGGATCCGGTCCGCGCGCGCAGGTCGGAACTGAGGTACGAAGCGTTCAGCGGGCTGTCACACAGCGTTTTGCTTCGCTCAGCCGTCGCGTATGCGTCCCGCGACTACAACGCCAGCGGAGCGGGAAGCGCCGTCCGCGCGACCGGCACCGAGGTGTCGGGGGATCTTTTCGGCCTTCTTGGCGCCTCGTTCGCCGTCGGCCGGCCGTTTCTGCCGGAAGACTTCCGCTCGACGACACCGGTGGCTGTGATCGGTCATGCATTCTGGGTGCGCCACTACGCCCGAGATCCATCGGCTGTCGGGAGCACGCTCGTGCTCGACGGACGCGGCTATCAAATCGTCGGCGTCGCGCCGGAGACGTTCGCCTTTCCACACGACACGGACATCTGGCTGCCGTTTGCTTTGGCATCTGGTTCCCTCGCGGGGCGCCGCGTCGAGGTCGTTGCAAGGCTCCAGGACGGCGTGACGGTCGAGCAGGCGAACGCGGCGATGGCGGGGATGTCGGTCGACGCTGGACCTGCGAACGATCCGCGACATGCGGAGTGGCGTATCGGGTGCGCCGCGCTTCGCGACTCGATGACGTCCTCGAAACATCGAAATGTCATCGGCGCGCTCTTGACGGCGACATTCGTCGTTCTGCTGATCGCCTGCGGGAATCTCGCCGGGCTGCTGCTGGCGCACCTGAGCGGCCGCCGGCACGAAATCGCGGTGCGTGCGGCGCTCGGCGCGCGCAAGAGCCGGATCGTTGCGCTGCTGCTGATCGAAAGCCTGGTGCTGGCAATCGCGGGCGGTGCCTGCGGAACGCTCCTCGCGCAGTGGGGCATCGACGTATTTGGAGCGACGCTCGGAAAGCCAGATGGCATGGGATGGCTCAACTACCGCATCGACGGACGGGTCCTCCTGTTTGCGCTCCTCGCCTCGTCCGTCACGGCCGTCCTCTTCGGGCTTGCGCCGGCGATCGGCGCAACGCGCGTGGACCTGCGCTCTGTTCTCCAGGAGGATGAGCGAGCGGTGGGCGGCGCCCCACGCGGTCAACGATTGCGCGTCGCTCTTGTCGCGGCGCAGGTCGCGGTGTCGCTCGGACTCATTGCGGCCGCTTCGTCCGTCGTCGCCAGCTCGCTGGGTCTCGGCAGCTACGATCCCGGGTTCGATCGTCAAGGACTCGCCGTTCTGCATTTGATCCTGGCGGGGTCTGCTTACGACAGTGCGTCCGCACGGATGGCGTTCGTGCGGAGCGCCCTCGAGCGCCTCGGCTCTTTACCCGGAGTAAGCGCCGCGACTGCAGCGAGTCACGTGCCGCTGGCGGACCGCGACGTGCCGTATTCAGACGTCTTCTTCGAGGGCTCTGACGCGAACGCTCCACGCGTGTCGGCCAGCCTGCGGTTCGTAGCAGGCAGCTACGTACGGACGTTGGGCATACCAATCCGAAACGGCCGGACATTCTCGGATGCAGAGGCCCTGGATCCCCGCACGCCGATGGTGCTGGTCAACGAGACACTGGCGCGACGGCTCTGGCCCGCTGCGGATCCGATTGGCCGACGGCTGCGATTGTCGGGATCCCCGACTGCCGACGTCTGGTTCACCGTGGTGGGTGTCGTCGGCGACGTGTGGGTGCGGAATCCCGGCGACTCGGGCAGCCAGATCTCCCTGCCGCTGGCGCACTCGCGTGACATCAGTGTCGTGATGCGGGCCGCGCACGATCCGGGAGCGCTTCTGTCGCCCGCCCGGCGCGCGATCGCGACGATCAACGGCGGACTCCCTGTCACGACGCGCACGATGGACGACGTTTTTGCGTGGTATGCAGGCGATCGGCGGTTGCAAGGATTCGTAGTTGGTTCACTGGGGCTGGTCGCGTTGCTGCTGGCGACGCTCGGAGTCTTCGCCGTCATGGCGCTCCTGGTGGCGCAGCAGCGTCGAGAGATCGCGATACGCCTCGTCCTTGGATCGTCGACCGATGCCGTTCGCCGCCTGGTCCTCGGCCGCGGACTGCGCGTGGCGCTCGGAGGCATCGGCGTCGGATTAATCTTGGCGTTCGCGATGTCCTCTCGTCGATCTTTTATGGCGTGCGGCCGGTCGACTTGCGCACCGTGGCGGGATCCGCTGCGGTTCTGGCCGTCAGCGCGCTCTTCGCTTCGTGGTGGCCGGCCCGGCGCGCGATGAAAGTTGACCCGATGGCTGTACTACGGACCTAGTCCGAGAGTTCACTTGCGATGCGTGTGGGGCGTGGTCTTCAGACCGCGCTGGGCGGGCCTAAGTGCTGACTTTCATAATTACGGTGGCATTCGGCCGGCGATGCATCCCGCCTGGCGGGTTTGCTCGGCGATCAAATATTCCCGATATTCTGTCGCCTCGCGCCTTGCCAGGCGGGCGCCTCGCCACCCTCGGTCCGTCACCGTATTATGAAAGGCAGCACTAAGCTTAAAAGGCCCGCCCCCTACATGTGAACACAACTGAATCGCGATGAATCGCGAGCTTAACTACCTAGAAGACGCTCGCGCAGGTCGTCCGCGGATCCGGCGGAGTCGTCGCGCGGGTGTTGTCTCGCACGGATGCGATGCCCGGCACTTCGCCGCCCCGGCACGAAACTCTGGCCCGAGCTCGAGCCACACAATGATGACATCGTGGCGGTGAAGTCTGGCGCGAGCGCATTCTTTCCGGGCAAGTGCAATTTGAAGGAGCAGCTCGATCCGCGTGGCATCGACACCATTCTCATCGCGGGTGCCGTCACGAACATTTGCTGCGAGTTCTCGGCGCGACGCAGCGGAACTCGAGTACAAGGTGATCATGGTGTCTGGTGCGCTCTCGGGACAGGCGCACGGACTTCACGAAGCGTCGCTCGCGACCTTCTATCGCATCTTCGGCGACGTCCGGCCGAGCGGTGAAGTCGTGCGGCGGCTGCTCGGCGTGCGTCTGTAGTTCTCGTGTACGGTCGACTCCAGACGGCTCGGCGGGTAACAAACCGGCAGCTACTTCAATCGTCCCGTCCTGTAGACCCATAGCTGAGTCGACCGAAGAACAGTCTGATCCCCTGCCACAGGAGGAGCACCGAAACGACTCCACACGTGGCGCCCCAAAACCAGTACGGCAGAATCAGCGCATCAGCCATGACGGCGACATCCGACGGCGCCCTTCCGAGGCTGGTGATGGCTGTCGAAGTGAACAGGTAGTCACTTCTGGCGAACACTGCCAATGCGAGTTGCACGGCAACAAGGATGACGACGATCTGCGACGCGCGCGGCACGCGTAGTGCGACGAACAAGAGCACCGAGCCGAGAAGCACCGTGAACACCACGCCGAACAGATTGCGGACCAGAAGCAGCGCGATGATGCACAGGGCGGTCCCAAGAACGACGAGTGACGTTCGCGCCCTCCGTTCCACGCGGCCCACCGCGAGCAGCAAGAAGGCCGCAAGTGCGGGCCCGAGGAGTCCCGCCGCCGCAACGGCTGCCGTGGCCACCCGGCCGAACGCGCCGCTCCACATCGCCGCACCGCTCGCATCCGGGTAGATGCGGAGCGCGTGGAAGTGTCCGCCGAGAATCGCGGCCGCCAAGCCGTGGCCCAACTCGTGAGTCAGCGTCGATATCAGAACGAGCGGCCACGCGATGGTACTTCCGAACGGCAACGCGTAGAGAAGAGTCGTGACGAGAACGCTGGCACCGAAGATGCGGCGCGCGCGCTCGCGTGGACCGATGCTCATGACAGGGGGGCGATCGGCGCGCGATTGATGGCATGCACTCGGCGGATTATAGGCCGGCAACGATCCCGCGCTGTCCGTTCCAGTGCGTAGAACCGGCTTCAAAACCTCCGTGGGCGCCGGCTTCAGCCGGCGCAGAGTCCGCCTGAAGGCGGACACTACAGGGTTTTGAAACCGGTTGTAGGCCGAGCGGCCACAGCCATCAGCTCTGACCCGGCGGTCGTAGAATGAGCACATGTTGCGCGCGTCACTCGCTCTCATCCTGTCCGCCGTCATTGGCCTGACACTCAACAGCCAGCCGGCGAAGAAAGTTTTCATATCGGTCGACATGGAGGGGATCAGCGGTATCTCCGGGTCCGACCAGCTGTCCGCCACCGGCGCGGAGTACAACCGTTCGCGCAAGTTGATGGCCGATGACACCAACGCGGCGATTCGCGGTGCCCGTGCCGCCGGTGCGGCGCAGATCGTCGTCAACGATTCACACGGCAGCATGCGCAACCTCCGCCTCGAGGATCTCGAGTCCGGCGCCCACCTGATCAGCCACAGCTTCAAGCGATCCGGAATGATGGAAGGACTCGACGAATCGTTCGATGCGGCGATCTTCATCGGGTATCACGCCCAGGCCGGCAGCCCCAATGGCCTGTTTGCGCACACGGGCAGTGGCGTCGTCGCCGACGTTCGCGTGAACGGTCGCTCGCTTGGCGAAGGCGGGCTCAACACGCTCGTCGCCGCCTGGTACGGTGTGCCCGTCGTGCTCGTGACCGGCGATGACGTGGCCGTGAAGCAGGTTGGCGCGGTCGCAACCGACGCCCGCACGGTGGCGGTGAAGCGTGCGATCAATCCGCGCGCGGTCGATCTTCGTCCACTCGAGGAGGTGCACCGCGAAATCGAAACGGCTTCGAAGGAAGCGGTCGCGCGCGCGCAGAGACACGCACCAAGGCGTGAGACCGCGTACAAAGTTGAAGTCCGGTTCCACGAGCCGTTCATCCCGGAAATCGCCGAGAGTATCCCTGGCATGCAGCGGATGGCGCCCGACACGATTGCCTTCGCGAGCGACTCGATGCCGCGCGCCTACACGCTGATCCGTCTTCTGTATCGCTATATCAATCCCGATTGAACGCCAGTCAGCGCCAGTGATGACGTAGAAAGTGCTCCAGGAGGAGAACCAATGACCATGGCCGCCGAAACCAGCGCAGTGTCCGCGGCCGAAACCGCGCACGAAAGGCGCGTGAGCGAAGTATGTGAGCGGATTCGACAACGACCGCCGCACAAAATCGTCCGGATTAAGAAGCGCGGGGCCCATAACATTCACGCAAGTTCGGACAAATCGCAGGCGTATCTGATCGACGTCGAGGGATTTAATCAGATGCTGAACATTGACCCTGATGGTCTTACCGTCACGGCCGAATGCCATGTCACGATGCGTCAGCTTTGCGAGTACACGCTCCAATATGGCCTGGTCCCGCGGGTCGTCCACGAATACCAGGATTTCACGGTCGGCGGGTTGTTCGCGGGGGAAGGAATTCAAACGTCGGCGCATAAGTACGGCGTTTTTTCCTCCACCGTCACCGAGATTGAAATTG
>JBKPCD010000287.1:0-12845 GCA_046727175.1 Acidobacteriota bacterium
TCTTTATCCCTTGTCCCTTTTCCCTTTTCCCTTTCTCCAGCGCTTCTCCAGCGCCTCGAAGTCCGCTTGCTCCAGCGTAACGTCACCCAGACGCCCCCCGTGCGTTGGATCGTCACCGTGAAAGTCCGATCCGCCTGAAACGGCCAACCCGAGAGTGACCGCGATCTGCCGATACGTCGATTCCGCCGACGAGTCGTGATCGCTGTGGCGGACTTCCAGCGCGTCGAGCCCTTCACGCGCCAGCCGTGGAATGTCCGCGTCCATTCCAAGCAACCCCGGATGCGCCAGCGATGCGATGCCGCCTGCTGCGGCGATGACGCTCGTGACCTCGACGACCGGCGCGCCGGCTCGCGCCACGTATGCCGGTCGTCCTTCGCCCAGCAAGCGGTCGAACGCATCGGTGCGATCGGCCACGTGACCGGCGGCGACCAGCGCGTCGGCCACCTGGGGACGGCCGATTGTTCTGGCCGGCTGCCGACGTGCCCCATCGAGAAGCGGCGTGATGTCGATCTCGTATCCCAGCTCGCGAAGGCGACTGCCGATTGCCGCTACGCGCCTCACGCGATCGGCACGCTGCGCAGCGAGAAAACCGGCGAGCGTCTGGCTGCCGGGATTGAAGAAGTACCCGAGGACGTGCACGTCGCGCCCACGCTCGACTGCCGTGATTTCAATACCCGCAATCAGCCGGATGCCGCAGCGCCGAGCCGCTTCGAACGCAAGGGGCAGGCCTGCCGTCGTGTCGTGGTCGGTGATGCTCACAACGGTCAGTCCGGCGGCGGCCGCGCGGGCGACGAGCGCATCAGGAGCCAGGCGGCCGTCCGAGGCAGTCGTATGGAGGTGCAGGTCGATCACTCGTAGGTCGGAATCTAGAATCGAGAAGCCAGAGCGAATTCTGTCCCTCTAGATTCTAGCTTCTAGCTTCTGTTCACGAATTCACGCAGTGGCTTGTTGTCGCGTTCTGCGCTTCGGGGCCTGGCGTCGGCGGCGCTGACGATCGACGAGCGCACGGTATTCACGAATCAGCAGCTCCAGATGCGCGCGCTCCTCGTCGGCAAACTCCAGGAAGATCTGCTTGCCCTCGGAGTCCTCGAACCGCTCGCCGTAGCGTTTGAAGAAGCGGTGCGAGCCGCGCTCGCAACGGATGCCGATCATGAGCGCCTGTCGATCGTTGACGCCCTTGGTGAGCTGATCGGCGCCTGCCGCAAACAGACCGTTCGCGGCACCTTTGAAAAAGAGGAACGTCGGCCGAGCCTCCAGCTCCGGATCCTGATCGAGCAGTTCGCGGTATCGCTTCTCGAGTGTGGTGAGGTGGGTCTTCTCTTCCTCCGCGAGCTTTTCGAACACCCGCCGGCCACGAGGATCGCGCGTGATACGTGAGGCGCGAGCGTAGAACTCGAGGCCGCTTCTCTCGGTCGCAATCGCGATCCGCAGCGCGTCGCGGGCAAAGAGAAGCTCGGTTGTTCCTCCTTCAGCGGTCGACGCGCGACCCGTGCGGCATGACTCGCACGTGCCGTGGATCTGCAGCACGCTCTGGCGAGGCGTGAAGGCGCGCGCCGCGGCGACTTCTTCTATCAGTGCTTCGATATCGGAGCTAAGGAACTCGAAGGAACGATTGCAGGACTTGCAGATCAGATGGAAGTGACGCGGATGACGGTACGAGTGCTCGAACCGGAACCGACCCTCGCCGAAGTCCACTTTCCGTGCGATACCCGCCTCCACCATCCACTGCAGCGTGCGGTAGATGGTGGCACGGCTGATGCGCTGATCTTCGCGGCGAATCAGATCGACCAAATCTTCAGCGGTGAGGTGCCCCTCCTGCCGCAGGAAGACATTGACGATCAGGTCTCGCTTGCTCGACCGTTTGCTCCCGGCCGGCCGGAGACTATCGATGTAGGCAGTTGGCTCCATTCCGGGTTCAAGGTTCAAGGTTCAAGGTTCACGGTTCACATTCAGGGTTCAACGTTCATGCGAACCACGAAACCTGAACTTTGAACGTTGAACGTTGAACCTCGAGCCTCGAGCCGGTTCAGACGCTGAACGACGAGCCGCACCCGCAGGTCGACTTCGCGTTCGGATTCTTGATCGTGAAGCCGCCGCCGGTGATGTTGTCGACGAAATCGACTTCCGCGCCGGTCAGATAGCGCGCGCTAATCGGGTCGACGAGCAGGCGCACGCCGTTCGATTCGATCACCGCGTCGGTCGAGGCATCCCCTTCGCCTTCGTCGATCATCAGGCCGTATTGGAATCCGGAGCAGCCGCCCCCCTGGACGAAGACCCGCAACCCGGCGTTGACCTTATTCTCCTCAGCCAGCAGCTCGTTGATTTTGGTTGCCGCAGCCGGCGTGACATTGATCATCAGTGCATCTCCTCACGACACAAACGGATATTGGATTATACCGGCTGATGGTTGCTCCATTCAAGAAACCGAAGCAGGTACTGCCACCCGTTTGCCGAGTCAAAGTCCGTTCTCTCAGTCAGTTAGACGTCGATCCCGACCGCGGCGTCCCCAGCTGAGCTGGGCAAAATAACCCGAGCTCAGCCTTTGAGCTGTTCCAGCACCGCTCCTGATTGCTGCTCGATCTCCTTGTGAAGGCTGTTGCCATGCGCATCCATCGTGACCATCGCGGGAAAGTCGCGGACGTGCA
The DNA here is from genome assembly GCA_046727175.1 of Acidobacteriota bacterium. GTDB lineage: Bacteria > Acidobacteriota > Vicinamibacteria > Vicinamibacterales > 2-12-FULL-66-21 > JBKPCD01. The sequence goes on from JBKPCD010000287.1 coordinate 2,646, forward strand.
GGTGCCACATGGCCTCGGGTGTGCCGAACTCCATCAGCGAGACGCCATCGACGCGCTCGACGCAGCGGGCATAGAACTGCGCCGCGCCGCCGACGGCGTTGAGGTACACGGCACCGGATTCCTTGAGGCCGGCGAGCGTCTTCGCACCCATCCCGCCTTTCCCCATCACCGCGCGCACGCCGTAGCGGCGGATGATCTCCGCCTGATACGGCTCTTCCCGGATGCTCGTCGTTGGGCCCGCGGCAGTCACGCGCCACGTGTCGCCTTCCCTTGCGACAACCGGACCGCAGTGATAGAGGACGGCGCCGTTGAGATCGAGTGGCGGATCGTGCTTCATGAGATAGGCATGAACCGCGTCACGGCCGGTCACGACCGGTCCGGAGACCAGGACCACGTCGCCGACCTTGAGCGAGCGGATCTGTTCCTCCGAGATTGGCGCCTGGAGACGCACCTCGCGACCTGTCCTCTGAAATCCTGCGGCGGCAGCTTCGGCCGTCAGCATCGGTGTGGCGGGGGTACGGCCATTGCGGTACAACCAGCTCGTGATCGCGCCAGTCGAAGCATCCAGTCGAACCCCAAGTCGCCGGAAGGCCCAGCAGTCGTATGCGATGGACACGAAGAAGCTGGCGGGCAGCCGATTCAGCGCGCTGATCTTGCAGCCAATCAGCGACGTCTCGCCGCCGAATCCCATCGTCCCGACGCTCAAGCGATTTGCGCCGTCCATGATCGACCGCTCGAGCGCGGCGAGACGAGTGTCGGGGTTCGTGTCGTCGAGCGTACGAAACAGTTGCTCCTTCGCGTGCTGATACCCCGACGTGCGATCGCCGCCAATGCAGACACCGACCGCGCCAGGGCTGCAGCCTTTCCCCTGCGCCTTCCACACGGCGTGAAGGATGCACTTGCGCACGCCATCGAGGGTGCGATCGGCGCGGCCGAGGTGCTCGAGCTCGGTCGGAAGCGAGTATTGCGCGTTGGTGTTCTCGCAGCCGCCGCCTTTGAGGATCAGCTTCACCTCGATATCGGGCTCTTCCCACTGATCGAAGTGGACGATCGGTGTGCCGGGTCCAAGGTTGTTCCCCGAGTTCTCTCCCGTCAGCGAGTCGACGGAGTTCGGACGAAGCTTGCCGCGACGGGTCGCCTCCGCGACGGCCTCGCGAATCTGTCGGCGCATCCAGATCTGGTTCGATCCCAACGGAACCTTCACCTCGAATGTCGGCATGCCGGTGTCCTGACAGATGGGTCCCTCGCAGGATTCGGCCTGGTCGATGTTCAGAGAAATGATCGTAAGCGCCTGCCCCGCGCGCGTCGACGGCTCTTCGAATCGAAGTGCCTGCCCCATCGCAGTGCGAACGTCGGGCGGCAGGTCGGTCGAGGTCCGCGTGATGAGTTCCAGCATGCTCTCGAGGAATTGGGGAAGCATGCGGCAAGTATAATTGCAGATAGGCTTTAGGCTCTTGGCGTTGGGCTTTGGGCCTGCCGGGAGTCGAGAGCGTTGCCGCCTTCGTTGAGACCACGGCGAGCCTCGCCGTGGCGCGAAGGCGAAATCCAGAGCCGGTACAGCGATGTCGAACTACCGCCGCGAGCGCGATCCCCTCGGCGAGATCCAGGTTCCCGCCGATGCCTACTACGGCGTCCAGACTCAGCGCGCGGTCGAGAATTTCCCTATCAGCGGTCAGACGGCGCCCCCGGAGCTCGTGACGGCAACCGTCCTGATCAAGAAAGCCGCGGCCGAAGCGAATGGCACGCTGAATCGGCTCTCACCACGCATCGCAAACGCCATCATCCAGGCTGCCGACGAGGTCCTCGAAGGACAACTGCGCGATCAATTCGTCGTCGACGTGTTTCAGGCGGGTGCAGGCACCTCGCACAACATGAACACCAACGAGGTGCTGGCCAATCGCGCCTCTGAGATTCTGGGCGGTGCACGCGGAGAGTACCGCGAAGTCCATCCGAACGATCACGTCAACATGGGTCAGTCGACGAACGACGTGTTCCCGACGGCCACTCGCATTGCGATTCTGATATCGCTCCACCCCACCGCGCAAACTCCGCGCGGCGGGGGCCCCGGGATGCCGAACCTGCTCGAAAACGGCCGCGCGCTGGCAGCCGGTCTGCGGGCGAAGCGGGACGAATTCGCCGGCATTCTCAAGACCGGGCGGACGCACCTGCAGGACGCTGTTCCCATCACGCTCGGGCAGGAGTTCGGCGGATTTGCTGCGAACGTGGAGCACGCGATCGGCGACGTCGAGCGCACGGCGCAGCAACTCACCGAGTTGAATCTCGGCGCGACGGCGGTCGGCACCGGACTCAATGCCGGTACCGACTACACGCATCTCGCGATCGGGAATCTCTCGCGATACCTGGGCATTCAGCTCGCGCCGGCGGCCGATCGATTCCGCGTGACGCAGAGCATGGGCGACGTGCTCGCGTACTCGGGCGCGCTGCGCCGCCTCGCGGTGGAAGTCGGGAAGATCGCCTCGGACCTGCGCCTGCTCAGCATGGGACCGCGCGCAGGCCTTGCCGAAATCATTCTACCGGCGGTGCAGCCGGGATCCTCGATCATGCCGGGCAAGGTCAATCCCTCGATCCCGGAGATGGTTAATCAGGTGTGCTTTCAGGTGATTGGCTGCGATGCCACGATCCTCGCCGCAGCCGATGCCGGGCAGCTCGAGCTGAACGTGATGATGCCGGTGATTGCGTACAACGCTCTTTTCGCGACGCGGATTCTGTGCAACGGAATGCGCGTGTTTCAGTCAAAGTGCATCAGCGGTCTTCAGGCCGACGCGGAGCGTTGCCGCGACCTCCTCGATCGGAGCACCGCACTGGCGACCGCACTCAGCCCGTACATCGGCTACGCGGCGACGGCGGACATCGCCAAGACATCGGTCAAGACAGGCCGACCAATTCGGGAGCTCGTGAAGGAGCGTGGGTTGATCCCGCCCGAGCAACTCGATGCGATCCTCTCACCAGAGGCGATGACCACTCCCGGCGTTCCTGGACAACCCGAGACGCGGACTGAGGCGGGTAAACCCGAGACGCGGATTCACGCGGATAACCGCGGATAACTACGGGCCCGAAGACCCACATCACGAGATGCTGCACTTGAAAGGATTGGCCACACTCGCATTCGTAGCGATCGCGAGTATCGCGGCGACGGCCGGGACCCCCCAGCAACATCGGCGTCTGTTCCCCCCGACGGATCTCGGCCAGCTCGAAGGCCCGGATCGCGACGCCTATCAGCGTCCTGACCTGATCATGGACGAGCTCCAGATCGACGAGCGGAGCGTCGTCGCTGACCTCGGCGCCGGTGGCGGCTGGTTTACGGTGCGCCTGGCGCGGCGCGTCGTGAATGGAAAGGTGTATGCGGAAGACATCCAGCCGCAGATGCTCGAAGCGACCAAACGTCGCGTCGATTGGGAAGGGCTCCGCAACGTGCAGACCGTACTCGGTCAGCCGTCCGATCCCGGACTACCGCGCGGTTCACTCGACGCAGTTCTCATCGTCGACGCCTACCACGAGATCGAGAATCCGGTTTTGCTGTTGCGGAACCTAAAGGGCTCGCTCAAAGCGGACGGCCGGATCGGCATCGTCGACTTCACGCGTGAAGGTGGCGGACCCGGTCCTCCCATGGAAGATCGCGTCGATCCCGAACGTGTCATCCGCGACGCCGAAGCCGCCGGTCTCCAGCTGGTCTCTCGTCCGAACTTTCTCCGGTATCAGTACATGCTCGTCTTCGGAAAGCCACAGTCGACGAAATGAGTCCGGTCCCGCAGTTCTTTGCGGAGTATCAGGCGCGCGTCGATGTGGAGCTCAGACGGCTGGTTCCCGCCGGGGACGGCCGCGTCGAGCAGTCGATGGCGTACACCCTGCTCGCACCTTCGAAGCGCGTGCGCCCCGTACTCACACTGTTGTCGGCTCAGTTGTGCGGCGGGACGGTGTCTCGCGCGCTGCCTGCCGCGTGTGCGATGGAGATCGTGCACGCTTCGTCGCTGATCCTCGACGATCTTCCGAGCATGGACGATTCCCCGCTGCGGAGGGGGCGGCCGGCTAACCATCGCGAGTTCGGTGAAGCGATTGCGATCCTCGCCGCATTCGGGCTGCTGAACCTCGCCTTCGGCGCGATCGCTCGCGAATACGAGCCGCCGCTCGCGGCGTCGCTCGCCGGACTGCTCTCGACCGCGATTGGTGTCGAGGGTCTCATCGGAGGGCAATCGGCGGATCTGCTGGCGACCGAACAGCAGATCACGTTCGAAATGCTCGAGCGCATCCATCGCCGAAAGACCGGTGCACTCTTCAACGCATCGGCGACCGCTGGCGCGCGCACGGCCGGCGCATCGTCGTCGCAGCTTGCAGGGCTGTCCGCCTTCGCCAAGAATCTTGGCCTGGCGTTTCAGATCGTCGACGACCTCCTCGACGTCGAGGGAGATCCGGCCGAGACGGGCAAGGCGATTCGGGCCGACGCAAGAAAGACGACGTTCGTGTCGTTCAGCGGGGTCGCCGGGGCACGACAGCTCGCGATGGAGCTCTGTCAGACGGCAGACCGCGCGCTTGCGCCGTTTGGACGGCGCGCAGATCGGCTGCGGGCGCTTTCAGCATTCGTCGCGGGCAGAAGCCTCTGAGAGGCGCCATGCCCCAGTTCCCAATGCGGATGCGGCCTTCATCATCCGGCTAGCGCATGGAGCCACGGCCTCCGCATCGTCACGTCGACGAGCTGCGACGGCAGCTCCGATCGCTCGGCTACCTCGACGCCGGCGTCGATCGATTCGTGCTCGCAGGTGCGACGGGCACGCGAAGACCGATCGCGATCGCGATTCGCGCGAGTCTGCGGACCGGGATCCTGGCAGGGGTCCTGCTCGGCCCCGCCTCCACCATCTGGCTTCACAGGCAGTTACCTGGCCTGATCACCGGGCCGCGCGACGCGCTCGTCCTTGCCATCTACCTCGCGATCTTGTTTGGAATCGGCGGCACCGTTGCGGCACTCATCGCAGGCGTTGGCGTGTCGCTGCTGGCAAGGCTGGCAGGCTCTGCGGTCGCACGACGCGGTCGCGTTTTGTCCGTTACCGCAGGCTCAATCGTCACGATTGCGTGCCTGGCGTACCTGACGCTCTGGTCGCGGCAGGCGCAGGGGATCGAGACCTCGCTGCCGACGACCATGGTGGTCGTCGCGCTCGCGTACTCGGTCATCGTCAGCTTGCTCCTCGGCCATGCCGTGACGGTGACGGCGCTCGCGATCGTCGTCGCGGGCACGGGGTCGGCACCTGATGCGCCGGGAGTACCCGGCGCCTCCTGGCGATTAGCGGTTGCGGCTGGGATTCTCGCCTTCTGCGGCGGGCTGCTGCTCTTCACGATCGTTGGCGCCACTCAGTCTTCCCGCGGAGCAGCAACACCGCTCACCGTCGTCTCCAGCGGATTGCGGATTCGGCTCTTCGCCATCGATGGTTTCGATCCGCATCTCTTCGAAACTTTGGCGGCGCAAGGACGATTCGACGCGTTGTCCGTATTCGCCGGCGCGCGCGCGACGCTCGACCTCGCTGACGTCCGTCAAGCCGAAGTCGTCGACCCGGCGCGGACGTGGACGACGATTGCGACAGGTCAGCCAGCGGACGTGCACGGTGTGCGCGGACTCGAAACGCGGGAAGTCGCCGGTGTTAGAGGGCGCCTGTCGATGGGTGGGCAATCACCAATGGGGCGCAATATTCGCGCCGCAACGGACCTCGTGCGCCTCACGCGACCGGCGATCACGAGCCGCGCCGAGCGACGTGTCAAGACCTTTTGGGAAGTCGCCGCGGACGCGGGCCTGCGGACCGCGATCGTCAACTGGTGGGCGACGTGGCCGGCGACGTCAGGGACCGGAATCATTCTGAGCGATCGCGCGACGCTGCGGCTCGAGCGTGGCGGCGCGCTGGACGGCGAGATCACCCCTGCAGGCGTTTACGAGCGACTCCGGACGGCCTGGCCACAATTGCGCCAGCGCGCCGAGAGCCTCACCAACAGCGCGCTGAGGGATGCACACACCAAGGGAGATACCGCGGCGCTCCTCCGCCGCTCCGCGGAGCTCGATGCGCTGCAGCTCGTGCTCACGCAGGAAATCGCGACGGCCGAAATGGATCTCGTAGCCGTCTATCTTCCCGGGCTCGACATCGTCCAGCACGCGCTGCTGAACACGAGTAGTGGCACGAATCAGTCGGCGTCGGCCATTGCTTCAAGGCTTGCGGCGCTCGAGGAGTACTACGTCGCCCTCGATCGACTGCTCGCGCCCGTGGTACGCGCGAACAGTTCAGAGCTCGTCCTCGTCCTCACCGCGCCCGGGCGTGTAACGACCAGCGCGAGCGGCGGGCTGACGATTTCAGGGCCGAGCGTGCGACAAGCCATACTGACTGGCACCGCTCGCGACGTCGCGCCGACGGTTCTGTACGCCCTGGGCGTCCCGATCAGCCGCGAGCTGCCCGGAGCACCGCTTCTCCGTCTGTTCAGCGAAGAATTCACGCGCCGATTTGCGGTGCGGTACGTCCCGGCGTACGGACGCCCATCAACACGACTGGCCGCGCGTCAGGGACAGCCGCTCGATCAGGAAATGATCGATCGGTTGAGAAGTCTGGGATACGTGAGATAGAGCTGGGGTTCGCGGTTCGGGGTTCGACACCCTGAGCGCGGAGCGCCAGCTCCGCGTCAGAGCGATCCGGAGCGACCCGCGACGCGCGGCTAAAGCCGCGCGCTCCAGGCGCCCGTGACTCGCCAAACCGCGGGCATCACGGCGGCCGCGATTAGGATTTTGAGAACGTCAGCGGCGATGAATGGATACAGGCCGAGCCGGAGCGCGGTGGCAAGTCCCACGGGGGGATGCGCCAACCACGCCCACCACGACACACCAATAGCGAAGATGACGGCGAGGCCGCCACACATCGCAATCAACGATGTTGCGTATCGCCGATCGAACTGGCGCTCGCCAAGCCAGCCTGTCAGCCATGCCGCAGCGGGATAACTCAACAGATACCCGCCGGTCGGGCCGAGAAGACGAGCGACGGCCTGAGGCAGAATCGGAGACGCCGCAAAGACAGGAAGGCCGGCGATCCCCGCGAGCAGATACAGAATCTGGCTGGCCATGCCGAGCCGCGAGCCCAACGCCGCACCGCCAACCAGGACAACGAGCGGTTGGAGCGTGAATGGCACGGGCGTGAACCACAATGGGAGGCTGACCTGTGCGGCGGCGGCCGTTGCCACGGCCACGGACACGACGGCAGCGACACGGATCGTGACCGCCGCCTCGCGGCGAGAAGCAATCGTTCCGACGAGCGTGCTGCCGTTCAGGTGATCCACACGAACAGTCATGGCGCTCGGATCTTATTGTATGCACACAGCACTGACAATTGCAGGGAGCGACTCGGGCGCCGGCGCGGGGATTCAGGCCGACCTCAAAACGTTCGCGGCGCACGGCGTGTTTGCGTCCACCGCGATCACCGCGGTAACGGCGCAGAACACGCTCGGCGTGACGACGTGGGAGGCGTTGCCAGCGGACCTCGTGACCGCGCAGATCGAAGCCGTCGCATCGGACATCGGCGCAGAAGCAGTCAAGGTGGGGATGCTCGCAAACGCGGCAATCGTCGAAGCCGTCAACGCCGCGATCGCCGATCTCGATCTCCCCCACGTCGTTCTCGATCCGGTGATGATTGCAAAGAGTGGAGACCGTCTGCTCGAGGAGGACGCGATCGAGGCGATGCGGGCCGAACTGCTGCGCAGGGTCCATGTCGTAACGCCGAACATCGCGGAGGCGGAGGTGCTTTCGGGGACGAGGATCCGAACGGTCGATGACATGACTCGGGCAGCGCGGCGGATCCTCGAGCTCGGCCCCCGCGTCGTACTCGTCAAAGGCGGTCATCTGGATGGTCCCGAGTCTATTGACGTTGCCTGCACGCGGCAGGAGCGGTTCGAGATTCGGCGGCCGCGTATCGTCACGACCAGCACGCACGGCACTGGCTGCACGTTGTCGTCGGCTATTGCCGCCAATCTCGCGCTCGGTCTGGGCGAGCGCGAGGCGCTCGAGCGCGCGCGGGATTATCTCGACGGTGCCATCCGGAACGCGCCTGGCCTGGGCCGCGGACACGGCCCGCTGAACCACTTCTGGCGGGTATAATTTCAGTCGAGGTTCAAGCGCCTGCGGCCGCGGCGAGCGAGCGGCCGGGATCATAAGCGCATGCAGTTGTTCGAGGTCACGACAGATCCGCTCGACGTAACCCGGACCGCCGCCGTGGTTTCGCACTCCGGCGATGGGGCGGTTGCCACCTTCGTGGGCCTCGTCCGGGATCACAATGCCGAGCGGCGCGTCCTATGGATCGACTACGAGGCGTACGTGCCGCTCGCGCGGAAGGCGTTCGAGCGCATCGGTGCCGAGACGGCCGAACGCTGGCCCGCGGCTCGACTTGCGATTCACCACCGGACGGGTCGGATCGAGATCGGCGAAGCCAGCGTCGTCATCGCTGCGGCCTCCGCACATCGGAGCGACGCGTTTGCCGCATGCCGATACGCAATCGAGCGCGTGAAGCAGATCGCGCCTGTCTGGAAGCACGAGCACTTCGAGGGAGGCGAGACGTGGATCGAGGGAGCCACGGCTGACGCCGATGACGAGGCGGCTCGGCAGCTGGCGTTCGAACGGGCATGTTCGTAACGATTCGCCTGTTCGCGCGCTTGCGTGAAATCGCTGGCGCCGCCGACCTGCGCCGTGAGCTCCCCGCCGGCGCCACGGCGCACACAGCGTGGGAATCGCTCGCGCGTGAGTTCCCGGCGCTGACCGCGCACGAGCGTTCCGTCTCGTGCGCGGTCAACGAGGATTACGCACGGTTCTCGACGCCGCTTCATGACGGCGACGAGATCGCGTTTTTGCCCCCGGTATCTGGGGGCGGCTTCGCTTGCCGGTAGCTCGGTAGTAGCGCCTGCGGCCGCGGCGAGCGAGCGTGAGCGTCGAGCCGCAGCGCTTGGGGGTGGGCCCCCAAGCCCATTGAAAAAAGATGCTCGGTAGCTCGGTCGTTCGGGGTTCGGGATTACGGGATCCGAGGATTCTGATTCAAGGATCCAAGGATTAGGGACTAGTGATTGAGCTTTTATGTTCGATAAATTAGTTGCCGTCGAAGCGAGATACGAGCAGCTGATGGCCGAAATGGCCGATCCGGCGGTGCAGGGAGACGTCGCGAAGTTTCGCAGTCACTCCAAGGCCGTCGCCGAGATGCAGCCGCTCGTCGAGCAGTTTCGGCGCTACAAAGACGTCGTCACACAGATCGAGGCTACGAACGAGCTGCTGAAGGATCCGGACATGCGGGAGCTCGCGCAGGAAGAGCTGCGCTCGCTCGAGGCGGAACGGGACTCGCTGCTCGCCGAGATCAAGGTCCTGCTGATCCCGAAAGATCCGAACGATGCGAAGAACGTCGTGCTCGAGATCAGGGCGGGGACCGGCGGCGACGAAGCCGCGCTCTTTGCAGCTGACCTCTTTCGCATGTATTCGCGGTACGCCGAGCGCCAGAGCTGGCGATTGGAAGTCCTCAGCATGAACGACAGCACCGGCGGCGGCATCAAGGAAGTCATCGCGGGAATCGAAGGACGCAACGTTTACAGCCGCCTGAAATACGAAAGCGGCGTTCACAGAGTGCAGCGCGTACCGGCAACCGAGGCGAGCGGCCGCATTCATACGTCGACGGCGACGGTGGCAGTCCTCCCGGAGGCCGAGGAAGTGGACATCCAAGTCGACCCGAAGGATCTCCGGATCGACACGTTCTGCTCCAGCGGCCCCGGGGGCCAGAGCGTGAACACGACGTACTCCGCCGTCCGCATCACTCACATACCGACGGGGATCGTCGTCTCGCAACAGGACGAAAAATCGCAGATCAAGAACCGCGCGAAGGCGATGAAGGTGCTGCGGTCGCGCCTTTACGAGATGGAGATGCGGAAGCAGCAGGAAGCCATCGCAAAGGACCGGCGCACGCAGGTCGGCACCGGTGAACGATCGGAGAAGATCCGCACCTACAACTTCCGCGAGAACCGCATCACGGACCATCGCATCGGCTACACGATGCACCAGCTCACGAGCGCGCTCGACGGCGAGATTGGTGAGCTGATCGATCAGGCGGTGACCTACTTCAACTCCGAGAGGCTGAAGGAATCAACCGCGCAACCCCACTGAGCATCGAGGCCCGAACCCCGGCGCCGAGCTGC
>JBKPCD010000288.1:0-9033 GCA_046727175.1 Acidobacteriota bacterium
GCCCTTCTCGACGTGAATCCGTACTCCGCCTACTACGCCGACTTCGCCAGCCCCTTGATGTTCGTGATCTCGCTCGCGCACCTGTACTCCAGGACCGGAGACAAGGGCTCCATCCAACGACATTGGGATGTGGCGCGCCGCATTCTCGAGTGGGCCCGCACGTATGGCGACAAGGACGGCGACGGATATCTCGAATACCACACACGATCGACGAAGGGCACCAAGAACCAGGGCTGGAAAGACAGCGGCGACGCCATCGTGTATGACGACGGAACACCGGCGCCATCACCGATTGGGACATTCGAGCTGCAGGGGTATTGGTTCGCGGCGCAGCAGCTCATGGCGTTCCTGAGTGGCGCCATGGGCGAGTACGGAGACGCGAAGGCGTTGTGGCGGAGCGCCTCGGATCTCAAGGAACGGTTCAATCGTGACTGGTGGGACGACGAACAGGGCTCGATCGTCCTGGCACTTGATCCTGACAAGCGGCAGATCCGAGCGGTGACGTCGAACGTGGGGCACTGCATCACGTGCGGCATCATCAGCGACGGGCATCTTCCGCGAGTGGTCGGGCGCCTGTTTTCGCCAGATATGTTCAGTGGGTGGGGGATCCGGACGCTGTCGTCCACCCACCAAGCATACAACCCGCTGAGTTATCACCTTGGCTCGGTATGGGCCGTTGAACAGGCGACGATTGCCTTCGGTCTTCGCCGTTTTGGTTTCGACACGCGGGCCTTGGAGATCGCCCACGCGCTCTTCGACCTCGCGGAGCAGTATCCGGAACATCGCATCCCGGAGTGCATCGGCGGGTATCCGCGCGGTCAGACAGGCGGTCCGGGCGCGTATCCTCGCGCTAACACACCACAGCTGTGGAACGCCAGCGCCTTTCCGCTCCTGATCCACAGCATGCTTGGGTTCCAGCCCGTCGGGCTGCTCGAAACACTGTTTGTCGACCCGGTGCTTCCCACGTGGTTGCCGGAACTCGTCGTGCACGACCTGCGTCTGGCCGGGGCCACGGTCACGCTGCGCTTCTGGCGCGATGGCGCAGGCTCATCGCACGGAGAGGTGCTTCACAAGCGCGGCACGTTCCGTTTGGTGAAGCAGCCACCTCTCGAGTCGTTGACGGCCGGCGTCGTCGATCGCTTGGCTGCGTTATTTGACAGCGTCCGGCACTGAAGTTGCGCTGAAGGCTCGACGCGACATCGATACGAACTTGGAGAAATAAATATGAGGTTCACACTCAAGCCCCTCGACGAACAGGTCATGGTGATCACCGGCGCTTCCAGTGGCATCGGGCTGGTTACCGCGAAACAGGCGGCTCAGCGTGGCGCGTGCGTCGTGCTCGCCGCACGCAACGAGAAAGACTTGCATGACGCGACGCAAGTCATTCGCCGGTCTGGCGGCCGCGCCGTGTACGCCGTCGCCGACGTCTCGGATCCGGCGCAGGTTGACGCCATTGCCGACACCGCGATCCGGGAGTTCGGGCGCATCGACACCTGGGTCAACAACGCGGCGGTGTCGATGTACGGCCGAATCATGGACGTCTCGATCGAAGACATGCGACGCCAGATGGACGTCAACTACTGGGGCCAGGTGTACGGGTCGCGCACGGCTGTGCGACACCTCCGGCCGACCGGAGGGGCCCTCATCAACGTGGGCAGCGCGCTGTCCGATCGAGCCATCCCGCTACAAGGCGGCTATTGCGCGGCGAAGCACGCGCTCAAAGCGTTCACCGATGCCCTCCGAATGGAGCTCGAAGAACAAGGACTCCCCATCGCCGTCACGCTGGTCAAGCCAGCCAGCATCGATACGCCTTTCTTTGAAAAGGCCCGTACCTACCTCGGCGTGGAGCCTCAGCCCGTGCCACCCGTCTATTCGCCGGAGGTCGTGTCTGAGGTGATTTTGCACGCTGCGGAGCACCCTCTCCGAGAACTCATCGCCGGGGGCTCGGGAGCGAAGTTGAGTGCCGCCCGGTTCGCACCACGTCTGGCTGACCTCTATATGGAGCGGTGGACGTTCGATTCGCAGGGGACGGGAAAGCCGATCGATGGCCGCTCGGACAACCTCTACGATCCGGTGCCGACGGACGGAGGAGAGCGAGGCCGAAACTGGGAAGGGCATACCCGCGAGAGCAGCGTGTATACACGCGCCGCATTGCATCCACGTGCGTCGGCTGCGGTCATCGCGGCAGTCGCGCTGGGCGTCGCGGCTGTCGTAGCCGGACGTCGCGCTGGAAGGCACGCTCTGAAACAAGGCTGACGGTGCGTGAGGAGGACTCGATGGAGAACACCAAGGCGTTAATGCAAGTTGTGGACAATCCAGGGATCGATCAAATCGCAGAACCACTGAGCAAAGCCGTACGGGGAGCGTACGAGGCGGCTGGGCCCGTTGGACAGCGCGCCAAGAACGCGCTTCATGGCGTGTGGCTTGGCCACCCGCTCCATCCGGTCTTCACCGATCTGCCAGTCGGCGCCTGGACGACGGCGCTGGCGCTGGACGCTGCCGCAAAGGGCGATCCGGGGATGCGGCGCGCGGCCACCTTCGCGATGGGCGTGGGGCTGGCGGGCGCGTTCGGCGCGGCGGTGACTGGACTCACAGATTGGAGTGAAACCGACGGTCAATCCCGTCGTGCCGGACTCATACATGGTTTGCTGAATGTGACGGCGACGGCGCTCTTCGCGACGTTGTTCGCATTACGGCTGCAGGACTCGCACGAGGGCGGGAGAGCCTGTGCCTGGACGGGCTACACGATTGCGCTGGGTGCCGCCTATCTCGGCGGAGACCTTGTATATCGTCAGCGTATCGGTGTGACGCACGCCGACAGTTCATTTCCCAAGGAGTCACAGCGGTGATCGACAGTGCAGCGCTGGCGGAGAATGCCTTGGTTCGCGCGCGCGCCGGCGACACAGACGTGCTGGTCGTGCGGCAACACGGACGCATATGCGCGCTCGTTCATGCGTGTGCGCACCTCGGAGGTCCCTTATCTGAGGGCACGCTGAAAGACGGCTCAGTGGTGTGTCCGTGGCATGGGTCCGAGTTCGCCCTCGACGATGGTCGCGTCCTGAATGGTCCAGCAACGCACAACCAGCCGTGTCTCGCCGTGCGCGAAAGACAGGGGCGTATCGAGGTGAAAGTCGCGCCACCACCAGGCGATGGTGTCGCTGCATGATCGAGCGTTCCTCAGTCTGAAAGTGAGTGAGTCATGTTAGAGACAGCATCGACAAAACCGCAGCGCCGTCGCGCAGATAGGTCCGCTGCGCCACGCGCAACCGACGGTACACCACAGGAGACAGGCGACCTCTCCGCCTCGATAGGCAGCTCCGCGCACCAGCCCCCCGAATCCCGGATGAATAGAATCGCGCGTCGCGCCCATGAGATCTATGAAGCCAGAGGCGGGGAGCATAGCAATGCGCTAGAAGATTCGCTGCAGGCTGAACGTGACATTGACTCGGAATTGGAAGCGGAGCCAGGCATCGACCGATAAGCGCTCGTTGACATATCAGCCGCAATACGTGAGCGGCGTGTCGGGCCACTTGTCAAAAAGGGGAAGCATGCAATGGCGGATTCCGCGGCAGATGTTCTCATCGACGTCCTTCACGAATGGGGCGTCGAAGTTATCTTCGGACTGCCTGGTGATGGCATCAACGGGATCATGGAGGCGTTGCGCAAACGTCAGGAGGAGATTCGCTTTATCCAGGTCCGGCACGAGGAGGCAGCTGCCTTCATGGCCTGCGCCTACGCGAAGTTCACGGGCAGACTCGGCGTGTGCCTCGCCACGTCCGGGCCGGGTGGTCTCCATCTCCTCAACGGCCTGTACGACGCCAAACTTGATGGACAGCCGGTCCTTGCTCTGACGGGATTGCCGTATCACGATTTGATCGGGACGCAGACACAGCAGGATGTCGAGCTCGACAAGGTGTTTGCGGACGTCGCCAAGTACAACGTTCGGGTCATGGGTCCCGAACACGTGGAGAACGTCGCCCATCTCGCCTGTCGCACTGCCCTCGCCTACAACGGCGTGAGCCACATCGCATTTCCCGTCGATCTGCAAGATAAGCCCGTCGAAAAGAAAGGTTCGAAGCGAAACGTTCCAAGCCATACGTCAGACGTCTTTGCCCGGAGCGCGCGGTTGCCAGACGAGGATGACCTGCGCCGAGCTGCGGAGGTCTTGAATGCCGGCAAGAAGGTGACGATTCTCGCCGGACGCGGTGCTCTGGGAGCGACTGATGAACTGTTGAGGGTCGCTGAGATGTTGGGAGCGCCGATAGTGAAGGCGCTCCTGGGGAAGGCGGCGGTGCCGGACGATAGCCCGTATACCACCGGGCAGATCGGACTGCTGGGCACGCTCCCGTCACAGGAAGCGATGGAAGCATGCGACACGCTGCTGATGGTTGGCACGTCGTTCCCCTACATCGAGTTCTTTCCCAAGCCCGGACAAGCGCGCGCGGTGCAGATCGAACTTGACCCCGCTCGCATGGGCACGCGGTACCCGATTGAGGTGGGCCTCGTCGGCGATAGCCGACGCACACTCGCCGCGCTGCTGCCACTCCTGCAGCGCAACGAACACCGCCGCTTTCTCGAGCACGCGCACGCAGGCATGCAGAAGTGGTGGCAGCTGATGGAGGAACGCGGGACGCGGCCCGACGTCCCGATGAAGCCCCAGGTGATCGCCTGGGAACTGGGCCAGCGTCTTCGCGACGACGCCATCGTGTCCGCTGACAGCGGGACTATTGCGACGTGGTGGGCGCGTCAGATTCGGGCCAAGCGGGGGCAAATGTATTCGCTGTCAGGCATGCTCGCCTCGATGGGGAACGGCCTGCCTTACGCCATCGCTGCCCAGATCGCGTACCCCGATCGTCAGTGCGTCGCGTTCGTGGGGGACGGCGGCTTCTCGATGCTAATGGCAGAACTCGCCACCTGTGTCAAATACAAATTGCCCATCAAGATCGTCATCGTCAAGAACAACACGCTTGGCATGATCAAGTGGGAGCAGATGGTCTTCCTCGGCAACCCCGAATACGGCTGTGAGCTTCAGCCGATCGACTTCGCCGCCTTCGCGCGCGCGTGCGGCGCGACAGGGTTCACCGTCGGGGATCCAGCGCAGTGTGGATCAGTGCTCGATCAAGCGCTCGCGGCTCCTGGACCGGTCGTCATCGAAGCTGTGGTTGACCCGTTCGTGCCGCCAATGCCGCCCAAAGTCACAGTCGAGCAGGCGGCAAAGTTCGGCGAGGCCTTGCTGAAGGGCACGCCGAACCGAGACAAGATCGCGCTGACGGTGCTCTCCGACACGGTGAAGGAGCTGATTTAGCTTGGCGCGCCATGCAGCGTGAACAGCGACGAAACGGCGGTCTTGGGCTGCCCGTGCATCGCGCGTCCTTCAAGGCCTCGCGGCTGCTCAATACAGCAGCGGCGACGCTCGCGGCCAGCGTTCTGACGGACAGCACGGCCGAACACTACCGCGCCGGTTTTCATAATCGCGCCATGTTCATCGCGCCGACCGTTTCTGCCGCCACCCCGGCCACAGCGACGGCGTTCGCCTTTGCGCCACGCCGTCAGGGCGTCCTGGCTGGATCGGTGTTCGGCGCGGCAGTGGTCACTGGCCTAGTGGGATTCGGCTTCCATCTGACGAATGTGTCCCGGCGTGTCGGCGGCTGGAATTCGGCAAATGTGTTTCATGGCGCTCCAATAGTGGCGCCGCTTGCGATCACGATGGCCGGACTGTTGGCGATCGCTGCCTCTCGGGTCACGAGGAGCAACGTTTCGAACGATGCCAGAGTGCCGCCGTGCGGCAAGCGCCGGGCTTCCGTGGCCCTCGGGAGCCTGTCTGCGCTCGGATTGAGTGGGACATCGAGAAGCGGTGCGATGTCGCTGCGCGTTCCAGTGCCCGCGCGACGGACGCTGCGAGGCCGAACGTCGCCCGTATCTCGTTGGCGAATGACTCACCGGGTGAGATGGTTTCGATACTGACCTCACCTACCGAGTCTGCTAGCTCGCGTTCGAGCCCGCGTTCGATGAGGTGAACGGGACCATGGCCCATTCCGAGTTGTCGCCCCGAGATGATAAGAGCCTCTAACAAAACCCCAAACGGCGTTACTTCGTAGCGGGCGCGGTCTTGCGCAAGTAGTCGAAGAAGTTGAAAACGAAGACAACCTTGTCCTCATTGGCATCGTCGCCTCGACTAGGCCGGATCCTGCGTCTAACGCTCGGGTGGAAAGGTCGACCTGGCCGCATGAGATGGGTAACCGTTGACATCGCGCACTGCGGCGCCGAGATCTTTGAAAAAACTTTTGCGCAATTCCTGTCCTCGCGCGCCTGGCACGGTTGTTGAAGTCCCCGTCATCTGATGACGCGCTCGATTCCGACCTTCCTCATCCGTATGGTCGCACGCCGGACGCAAGACGCTGAGCGACAGGCGCGTTTCTCGCGTGAATCGCGAAGGGAATCTCGGCGAGGAGGACTTATGAGCAATGGAAAGGTCATACGCATACTGGCCACCGTCGGGTTGGCTCTGGTGCTGACTGCGGGTGTGGCGCGGGCGGCTGACCCGCCCGACTCATGGATTACGATGAAGACCCAAGTCGCGCTGATGACGACCGAGGGTGTCAGCACGACTCACTTGAACGTGGACACGGTCAAGGGCGTGGTGACGCTGCACGGGACCGTGCCGACCGACACGGCCAAAGCCAAGGCTGAAGAGGTCGCCAAAGGCATCGACGGTGTGAAGTCGGTGAAAAATCTTTTGCAGGTCGTGCCGAAGTCCGAGCGCTCGGTGGTGGAACGCTCCGATGACGAGATCAAGAAGGGCGTTGAGGACGCGTTCAAGGCGAATAAAGTTGTCCATGACAGCGGCATCAAGGTCGCGTCGGTGAACAAGGGCGTCGTACTGCTGTCGGGCAAGACCAAGTCGCTCGCCGCGCATCTGCAGGCGATCAAGCTTGCGGACGGAGTTCGCGGCGTGCGGCGGGTGGCTACCGAGGTCGAGGTTGTTCCCTCAACGTAATCGAGCAACACCGAACACCGAGCTGGCTGGCAACAGCCAACTCGGTGTTGCTAATCAGATCGTCGGATCTTCACCGCGACTCTGCCATCCTCACTTGACAGGCACTTTCTGCTTCAGCTCTTCGAACCAGTTGAGCAGCACGCTGATTAATGAATTGTCCATCCGGGCTTAATCGCTCTTCAGCGCTGCCACTATTGGTCGCCTTGGAAAAAACGCGGAGCTGTCTGCACGGACAATTTGCATTTTCTTGCGCGAATTGTCGGCAAGCCGACGGACATCCCCGCCGTCCTTGAGGAGTTGAGGTGGGTGAGCGAACGGCCGATGATCATCCGCATGACGACCTCCCGTCCGCAGCGACGCTATGATCATCGGCTTCGGGATCTCATCCAACGTACCGGGGACCTGACCCTCGCTACGGATCTCGGAGTCCCGCGCTCGACGGCGCGCGGGTGGCTCGGCGCGGCGCCGAGTGTCGTGGTCGGTCTGGAGGTGGCGGACCTCACGGAGCCGGAACTCCGGCAGGAGATCCTGAAGCTGCGGCGACGCGTCGAGAAGCTCGCGGCGCTGCTCCGGTTGGCCCTGGCCCTGTTACACACGTCCGGGTTCAGCCTCTCAAGAGAGCGTTTGCCGGAGGGAGAAGCCAAGCTGCGGATCCTCAGCGCTGTGAATCGGGCGCGCGAGTGTATCCCGTTGCGAGCGGTCCTCCGGTTCCTGCGTCTGTCGCCGAGTCGGTTTCAAGCCTGGCGCCGACGGCAGACCGCGTGCGCGCTCGACGATCAGTCGTCCTGTCCTCGCACGTCACCGCATCGACTGACGCCTTCCGAGGTCCAGACGATCGGGGACATGGTCACCTCGCCCGAGTACCGGCACGTCCCGACCGGCACCCTCGCCGTCCTCGCGCAGCGGCTCGGCACCGTGTCGGCGTCGGCTTCGACCTGGTACCGCCTCGTCCGGAAGTACGGTTGGCGACGCCCTCGGGTCCGTGTGCATCCAGCGAAGCCGAAGGTGGGGCTACGCACGACTGGACCTAACGAGATGTGGCACATCGACACCACCGTCATCCGCCTGCTCGACGAGACACGCGCTTATCTGCACGCCGTCATCGACAACTTCTCTCGACGGATTCTGGCGTGGCGCGTGGCCGACACATTCGCACCAGTCAACAGCGTGGCCGTACTGCTCGAGGGGCGCAACCCGTTCAGCGAGTGCCCCAATCGTCTTGGCGGACGCGGGCGTGGAGAACGTCAACGCCGAGGTCGACGAATTGATCGCCACGGGCGTTCTACGCCGTCTGCTGGCCTTCACGGAGCTGAAGTTCTCGAACTCGATGATCGAAGCCTGGTGGCGTTCCCTGAAACATCAGTGGCTCTTCCTCCACCCGCTCGATACCGTCGCGACCATCCGCCGGCTGGTGGCATTCTACGTCCACGAACACAACCACGTGCTTCCACATTCGGCGTTTCGAGGCCAGACGCCCGACGAGATGTACTTCGGCACCGGGGATGCGGTGCCGGCGGACCTGATGTCACGCGCGGCCGCCGCGCGCCGAGCACGCGTCGAGGCCAACCGATCGGCGTCCTGCGAGACGTGCCCGTCACTCAACGCGGCCGCATGACCCCCGGCTGCTGACCGCCGTTGCGATCGCGAACTCGCGTCGCGTCGAGGCGAGCGCCGAGAGAACCCGACCGCGCGCGTCCCATGAGGAGAGGGCCCAGGATGTCTCCAGAATCCGCTCACCGTTCGTCTATCGATCGTGGCCTTGCCGAATTGAATGGCGACAACTCGCGCGTAGAAGTCCCGAATGTCCGTGAAGAGAGCTGTGATAACTGTCGAGGACGGCGATCTGGCGTCGAAGGCGGCGGCGCTGGTGGTTCCGGCTCCGGAGGAAAAGGATTCGTGGGCGGCGGATCCGGAGGCACAGGCTCCGGGGGCGGGCCCGGCCAGGGCTCGGGTGTCTTCGGAGCATCGGGATTGACCATTATTCGCACGATTCGATGCGGAGCATCTTTGGTCCGCCGGCGCGAAGCCCAGTTATA